>NZ_RQYL01000003.1 GCF_003860125.1 Fretibacterium sp. OH1220_COT-178
TACTGTATGGGGTACATACGGAAGAGTAGGTCGCCGCCAGAAAACAGTATGAATACAACACGAAGCCCCCCAGCCATTCTGGCCGGGGGGCTTCGCGCATCTTGATTGCCAATTGAGGATCTTTAACTTTTACAGGCTCAGTGCCTGTTGAATAGGAGGACCGGTATGAACGAAGTTCTGAAGACCATCCTGGAGCGCCGCAGCGTTCGCCGCTATGCGGACAGGCCCGTTAGCCGAGAGGATATCGAGATGGTGCTCCGTGCGGCACTTCACGCCCCGACCGGGGGCGACGCCGAGCCGTGGCACTTTGGCGTCCTGACCGACCGACGGGAGATCGAGGACCTGGATGAACGAGCCCGAGCTGCGATGCGGGAATCGGGCATCGAGCGAATCGTGGCAATGGGGGCCAATCCGAACTACAGAATCTTCTTCGGCGCCCCCGTGGTCGTCATGGTGTATGGAGAACGGGTGCTGCGCCGTACGGGGACGCACCTCTCTGCATTGGCCGACTGCAGCGCCGCGATCCAGAACATGCTGCTTGCAGCGGCCTCCCTGGGGCTTGGAAGCTGCTGGATCGGGCTGATCCGCTATCTGTTTGCCACGGACCGGTGTCGGGCGCCCGAGGGGTTCGACCCACTTTACGCGATGACCCTGGGGTATGCCGCAGGACCCGACGCCGTCAGGCCGCGCTCCTGCAGGGAGGGCACGGTGACCTGGTTTTAGGCCAAAACGAGGCGGAGGCGCTGCTCCAGCTTCAGCAGCCCGACGGTGAACCCGTCGTGTCGGGGTTGCGCGTCGATTCTGTACGGTTTTCCCCCCGGTATGCGAAAGGGAAGGCGGAGGGGCTCGAAGCGCATCCATCCCGGATGATGGGCCTGAATGCGCACCGTGACCCTGTAAAGTTCGAAGCAGTCCGCCAGGGAGACGTGAGCAGAACACGCCCCGACCGCCTCCTCGGCGCGGCGTGCGGCCTCCGTGGGGGCCAGTGCGCTCGGACCGTTGCACACGATGTCCACGGCCTCCTGGAGGCGCGGCCATTTGTAGCCGCCTCCCCGGGCTCCCGTCCGCTGGGGCAGCGCGCACAGATCGGTGAGCCCCTGCATGGAGCACCAACAACGCATGGAGTCCTGGGCCATTTCCGGCAGGAAGGCCAGGTCGAATCGGGCGTTGTGGATGACGATTCCACCGACCTCGTAGCGAGCCCAGAAATCCATGAGGTCAGGCCAGTCTTCGATGAAGTGCGGGGGGGAGGGAATACGCTCTCTCAGCGCCAGGATGCGTTCGGGCGTGAGGCCGTGGATACGGAAAAGCCGGGCGTTGAAGGGTTCCGTGGGCAGGTAGAACCGGTTGAAGAAATCCAAGATACGCCCCGCCCCGTCGAGGACGATCGACGAGGCGGAGAGCACGGAGGAGCCGGCGTATCCGTTGGTCTCCAGGTCGAATACGGCCAGGTTCAAGGGAGGCTCCTTCGGGATGCGGTTTCGTTCAATTTCGGTCGAGCCAGCGCCAGGCGAAGGCTGCGTGCAGTGCGGCGGCCTTGCGGAGCTGCGTCTCGTCGAGGTCGAACTTGGGGGAGTGGTGCGGCATTCGGGTGAACTCCCGGTCCGGGTCTCCGACGCCCAGATGGGCGAAGGTCGCCGGGACCACCTGACCGAAGTAGCTGAAATCCTCCGAACCCATCATCAAAGGGGCCTCGGTCACATGCTCCGCACCGAGGAGTTCTTCGGCCACCGCCCTCAGGACTTCCGTTGTCTCCGGGTCATTGATCGTCGCGGGGATAAAGCGCGTATAGCGCAGCTCCGTACCGCAGCGGCAGGCCTGGCCGACGGCTGCGATCACGCGCTCGATGGCGCTCTGAACGCAGTCCTGCACCTCGGGCCGGAAGGTGCGTACCGTTCCCTTCATCTCGACCCGCTCGGGGATGATGTTGAAGACGGTCGAGGAGGTCGTTACGCTGCCGATGCTGAGAACGGCGGTGTCCTTGGGCGAGACCTCGCGGGATATGACGGTCTGGAGCGCGTTGCCGATCTGGAATGCCGCGATCGTGGGGTCGATGGCGTTTTCCGGGGCCGAGCCGTGCCCGCCCTTACCGGAGATCGTGAGTTCCCAGCCGTCCGCGGCGGCCATGATGGGGCCGGAACGGTACATCAAGGTGCCCGAGGGAAGATTGGTGAAGACATGGAGGCCGAAGACGGCATCCACTCCGGACAGGGCCCCATCGTCCACCATCGCCTTGGCACCGGGTTTGATGCCGTGCTCCTCGGCGGGCTGGAACAAGAGCCGTACCCGTCCTTTGAGCTCCCCCTTGATCTCGGTGAGGATTCGTGCCGCGCCGAGCAGCCCGGCGGTATGGGCGTCGTGCCCGCAGGCGTGCATGGCCCCATCTCGCCGGGAGCGGTACTCCACGTCGTTCTCCTCGTTCAGAGGCAGGGCGTCGATGTCCGCGCGCAGCGCCACGCAACGGCCCGGCCGGCCGCCGGCGATCTCCGCCACGACCCCGCTGTCCGTTCCTCCGAACCCGCGGCGGATGTTCTCGCAGCCCAGCTTTCTCAGTTCCTCCTCGATGCGGAGACTGGTCTCCGTCTCGTTCCAGGATGTCTCCGGGTGCGCGTGGAAATGGCGCCGGAGCGCTACGATGTCCTTCTCGGATTTGCGGGACAGCGCTTCGATTTTTTCGATTATGGCGTTGCGTACGGTCATGAAGGCCCCTCCAATTCTGCCGTGTCCCTTGGGGACGAGATTTTTTCCGGATGGATATCAGCAGTTTAGCACCGATTGCCCGGAAATGCCCGTTCGAAAGGAAAAACATTCATTTTTTATTGTGATATTATAGGCTGACGAATTTTCAAGGGCGTTCCGCCTTGGGGGAACGCCTTTTTGGAGGTGCTGCAGATGCTCCAGCCGGAGCGGATGGGGCGCGAGCCCATACTTAGACTGATTGTGAACTTTGCTCTGCCCTCCATTGCGGGACTGCTGGCCAACTCGCTCTACAACTTCGTGGACCGCATGTTTGTCGGACGGATCGTGGGGCCCATCGGCCTGGCCGCCATCAGCGTCTCTTTCCCATTCATGGTCTTTGTCATCGCGTTGGGGCTACTGCTTGGCGTAGGTTCCGTGACCTTGATCTCCGCGGCGCTGGGAGAGAAGAACGCGCCCAGGGCGGAGCTCGTCTTGGGCAATGTCGTCTTCGCGTCGGCGCTTCTTGGAGGAGGAGTGACGTTTTTCGGGCTCGTGAACGTCGACTTTCTGCTCCGCCTGAGCGGAGCGGGGAGGGAGCTGTTGCCCCAGGCTCGGGAGTACATGAACATCATCCTGATGGGGGTCCCCTTCGGCATGGTGGCCTTTGTGGCGAACTTCTGCGTTCGGGCCGAGGGACGTCCCGCCTTCGCCATGGGCACACAGGTCGTCGGGGCGCTTGCCAATATCCTGTTGGATGCGCTCTTCATCTGGGGATGGGGATGGGGCGTTGCCGGAGCCGCCTGGGGAACCACGCTGTCGCAGGTGCTCAGCATGATATGGGTCCTCTCGTTTTACGGTAGGCGCATGGGGTATCTTCATCTACGTCTATCCAACGTCTTTCTCCGTTTCGATGTCCTCAGGCGCGTCCTGGCTCTGGGGCTCTCGTCCTGTCTCACCGAGCTCTCCTTCTCGCTCTTCTTCGTCCTCTTCAACAGGGGGATGAACGCCTACGGCGGTCCGATCGCCCTTTCGGCCCTCGGGGTGTTTCTCGGCTGGGATTCCCTGCTTTTTCTGCCCGTGATCGGCATTGCTGATGCGGTTCAGGCCCTCTTCGGCTACAATTGGGGCGCTCGCTTGCCGGCACGCGTGTTGGAGGCCCTGAAGTGGTCCTTGCTCCTCAGCGCCGGTTATTTTGCCGGAAGCGCCGTTCTGGTGTATCTCTTCGCCGAGGAGATGATCCTGTTGTTTACCGACGACCCTCAATTGCTGCCCTTGGCCATGGAGGGGATGTATATCGCCTATTCGGGGGTGATCCTCGCGGGCATCGCGCTGATCGCGAACAGTTTTTTTCAAGGGCTGGGCCGGGCCGGACACGCTTTTCTTCTGTCCCTGACGCGTCAGTTTCTGCTGTTGATCCCCGCAATCCTCATCCTTCCGAGGATCTGGGGGGTGAACGGAGTCTGGGCCTGTTTTCCGGCGCTCGACATCGGAGGTGGGGCGCTGGCGCTTTTCCTGCTCTTGCACTACTATAAAAAGCTGGGGCTCGATCGCTGTGAAGGGACGGCGGCCGGGATTAAAGAGGCGGGTTCGGACGAGTCCGTCCTGAAGGAGGTCTCGAAAGGATGAAAGATTTTACGTGGTGGAATCCGACGAAGGTGCATTTCGGCCGGGGGACGATTGCTCGGATTGCCGACGAGCTGGAGGCGGCGGAGATTCGGAGCGTCCTGCTGCTCTATGGGGGCAAGGCGATCTTCAAGAACGGCGCCTATGCCCAGGTGGCCGAGGCGCTGACCCAGAAGGGGATCGTCTTTCCCGAGCTGGGGGGAGTGAGGCCCAATCCGAGGATCGACAAGGTCAGGGAGGCCGTGGCGCGTATCCGGGCCTCGAGGATCGAGGCGATCGTGCCCGTGGGGGGCGGCAGCGTGTTCGATTCCGCCAAGGCCATTGCGGCCGGGGCCTGTTACGAAGGGGATGCCTGGGATTTCTTCGAGGGGCGGAAGGTGGAAAAGGCCCTTCCGATCTTCGGCGTTTTGACCGCCTCGGCGACCTCCAGCGAGGTCAACGGAATCGCGGTGGTCTCGAATCCCGAGCGGGAGGCGAAGACCTCCATGAACAGCCCATTGCTCTATCCCCGGGTCGCGGTGATCGATCCCTCCCTTCAGTTCACGCTGCCGGAGACCCAGACCGTTTACGGCGGCATCGACATCATGGCTCACGTCCTGGAACGCGTTTTGGACGGGGACGCAGGGGTGGAGATGGTGGACGAACAGGGCTATGCCCTCATTCGCAGCATGATCCGTCTGATCCCCGAGCTGCTCGAGGAGCCGGAGGATTACGAGGCCCGTGCGGAGTACGCCTGGGCGGGATCGCTGGCGCACAACGGTTTCCTGTCCTGCGGACGGGCAGCCCGCGGCGACTTCTCGTCGCACAGGCTGGGGCACTCGCTCAGCCTGCTTTTCGACACGCCTCACGGGGCCTCCCTGTCGGTGATGATGCCGGCTTGGGGGCGTTACCTCTGCGAAAGGCATCCCACCCCCTTCGCGCGTTTGGCGGAGGCCGTGTTCGACGTCTTCGACGGCTCGGAGGAGGAGCGGGCCCTCGAGGGGATCGAGCTCCTGGAGGATTTCTTCCGGTCCGTCGGGGCGCCCACCACGCTTCGGGAGCTGAAAATCGAGGAATCGGACATCGAACGTCTGGCCGCCAACGCCTCCGCCGGAGGAGGATTCGGGGTCCTGAAAAACCTTGACGCCAAGGATGTCCTGGAGATTTACAAGCTGGCCTATTGATTGGTTATGGGGCCGAGGACGAATCGCAAAATCAAAATTTAGGAGGCTCTCGAAACTGCGATGGAACTTTTTCACGGACTCTCCGCCCTGACCTGGCAGCAGGTCGTGATGGTCGGTGTGGGGCTCTTGTTGATCTATCTGGCCACGGTCAAGGAGTACGAGCCGTCGCTGCTGCTCCCTATGGGCTTCGGGACTCTGCTGGTCAACATCCCGCTCTCGTCGGCCTTGACCCATCTTACGGGCGGCGGCGTCGAGGTCGGGGCGATCAGCCGGCTTTTCGAGATGGGGATTCAGACGGAGCTCTTTCCGCTTCTGATCTTCATCGCCGTCGGAGCGATGATCGACTTCACGCCCCTTTTTCAGACCCCGGTCACGATGATCTTCGGTCTGATGGCCCAGGCCGGAATTTTCCTGACCATGGGGCTGGCCTACGCCACGGGGTTTTTCGACCTCAAGGAGGCGGCGTCCATCGGCATCATCGGGGCTGCGGACGGGCCGACCTCCATCTACGTCGCCAACCGCTTCGCCCCGCAGCTTTTGGGGTCGATCTCCGTCGCGGCGTACTCCTATATGGCCCTGGTTCCCATCATTCAGCCGCCGGTAATCCGTCTGCTGACCACGGAGGCCGAGCGCCGCATCGCCATGCCGTACCATGAAAAGCCGGTTTCCAAGCGGAAAAAGGTACTTTTCCCCATTCTGGTTACCCTCATCTCCGGATTTCTGGTGCCGGCCTCGGCCGCTCTCATCGGATTCCTGATGTTCGGCAACCTCCTGCGCGAGAGCGGCGTGGTGGACCGTTTGGCGAAGGGGGCTCAGAACGAGCTGGCGAACATCGTGACCATCCTTTTGGGGCTCGCCATCTCCACCAAGATGACGGGCGAGGATTTCCTGCGGCCGATGACCTTGGGGATCATGGGGCTCGGGTTGGTGGCCTTCGTCCTGGACACCGCCGTGGGGGTCGTGACGGCCAAGGTCTTGAACCTCTTTCTCCGCCGGAAGATCAATCCCATGATCGGGGCGGCGGGGATCTCGGCCTTTCCCATGTCCTCTCGGGTCATCCAGAAGATGGCCACGGCGGCGGACAAGAACAACTTCATTCTGATGCAGGCCGTTGGGGCCAATGTCTCCGGCCAGATCGGATCGGTGCTGGCCGGCGGGCTACTGATGGCCATTCTGTCCGCCTTGTAGGCGAAGCCGCTTGTCCTGTTTCGAGGGGGACGCACTCGTGTGCGTCCTCTTCATTTTTTGTTATAATAGCTACGTATTGAGTAGCTACGAAGTTTGTAGGGGGTGATGCGATGAAAGAGGATCTCAGGAGGCGCTTGTCCATACTGACTGAGGGAGCGAAATACGATGTCTCCTGTGCCTCCAGCGGCTCCAGTCGTTCCCGGACGAGGGGAGGCGTGGGGAGTGCACATGCCTCGGGCGTCTGTCACAGCTGGACCGACGACGGTCGCTGTGTGTCCTTGCTGAAGCTGCTCCTGACCAATGATTGCATCTACGACTGTGCCTATTGCGTCAACCGACGCAGCAACGACGTGCCCCGCGCCGCATTCTCTCCCCGGGAACTCGCGGAGATGACGATGGCGTTCTATAAACGCAACTATATCGAAGGATTGTTTCTCAGCTCCGCGGTACGTCGCAGCCCGGACGATACGATGGTGGAGCTTGTCCGGACGGTCTACCTCCTGCGCCGTGAGTTTGGCTTTCATGGCTATATCCACGCAAAAGTGATCCCCGGGTCCTCCCCCGAGCTGATCGAAGCTTTGGGGCGCATGGCGGACCGCGTGAGCGTGAACGTCGAGCTCCCGTCCAAACGGAGCTTGGCTTTGTTGGCCCCTCAAAAAAGCGTCGATGCCGTCTTTGCCCCCATGCGCTTCATCAGTGCCCGAATCGGAGAACGGGCCTCGGAGCGTCGCTTGGCTCGACGGGCGCCTCCCTTTGTCCCGGCGGGGCAGAGCACTCAGGTGATCGTTGGGGCCAGCCCCGAGTCGGACCTTGCCCTGCTCCGGTTGTCCGAGGGGCTTTACGGCGGCATGGGGCTGAAGCGCGTGTACTACTCCGCCTATGTGCCGGTCAACGAAAATCCCAATTTGCCCGCTCTCTCCGCAGCTCCACCTCTGTTGCGCGAACACCGTCTTTATCAGGCCGATTGGCTTTTGCGTTTTTACGGATTCCGGGCGGACGAAATTGTCGACGAAGCCCAGCCGAATCTGGAGAAGGGGCTGGATCCCAAGACGGCTTGGGCGCTTCGGCATATGGAGCTCTTCCCCGTGGATCCAAACCGGGCGGACTATGAGGTGCTCCTGCGGGTTCCCGGCGTGGGGGTGAAGTCCGCCAAGCGCATTCTGACGGCACGGCGCATGCGCCGCCTCGATGGGGACAACCTCAAACGGCTTGGCGTCGTGATGAAGCGGGCGCAGCATTTTTTGGCCTTCAAGGAGTCGGCTTGGCGGGCCGGACGCGTTTCCTCCCTGGAGAGGCTGAGGGCGCTTCTGGAGGAGGCTCGCCCCTCGGCGCAACTTTGGCTGCCCTTTCCGGACTCTGGAGGAGCTTCCCCGTGATCTATGTCTACGACGGGACCTGGAGCGGTATGATGACCCTTGTCCACAGGACGGCTCTGGAGGGTCGCGCTCCGGAGGACATCGTTCGTTTTTCCTGTAGGAAGACGGGAAGAATTCTGCTGGAGTGTACGGAGGTCGCGAGCGACGCGGAGGTGGCGGAAGCGACATCCGCGGTACTGGAACAGCGTTTGGAGGGGCGGGGGCTGGCTGATGCCTCTCTGGCGCTGATGTCGGAGGAGGAGGGGATCGATCTTGCGGTCTGGTGCTACCTTCATCGGCTCTGGAGGGAAGGAGATGCCGCGTCCTGCGATTTGGCGTCCCCCTGTGTGGGGGCGGTGCACCGCTCCGCGAGGCGTACGTCCCGGGAGTGGCATCGTTGGATGGGGCTCGTCCGCTTTCAGGACGTGGGCAAAGCCTACTATGCGGCCTTCGCGCCGGAGTGCGATGTCCTGCCCCTGCTGGCGGAGCATTTTCTGCGTCGTCTGCCGGACCGCTGGGTGCTCCACGACGTCCGCCGCGGCCGGGCCGCCGTTCAGGAGAGGGGGCGATGGGTTCTGACGGATATGGAACTTCCGGACGGAATGCTGCGGTTTGCCCCGGAGGAGGAGGGGTACCGGGAGCTCTGGAGAGAGTTCTTTCGGAGTGCGGCGGTAAAGGAACGACGGTCCCTGAAACGCCAGATGCGTTTTCTGCCCAAGCGAACCTGGAAGTACCTGATCGAACGACCGGGAGAGGAGGCAGGGAGCTGAAGATTTTCGAAGAGACAGAAAGGAGCCTGGCGCAAACCAGGCTCCTCGCTTCAGGAAAGTCCTCTTACCATTTCAGTCCCATGTAGAAGATGACCGCAATGGCGATGGGAGCTACGAAGCGCACGAACCACACCCACGCCTCCATGAGGGCGAAGGGCACGGTTCCGTCGTTGGTGACTTCCTTGCGCCCCTGGTCGAGCCAGAACCACCCGACAAAAAGACAGGTCAAAATGGAGCTGAGCGGCATCATGACGTTATTGGAGATGAAGTCCATGGCGTCGAGGAAGTCCTTGCCCACGATCTTGGGGGGCCCGCTCAGGGAGAGCGCGGAGGGGACGCCCAGCAGGGTGACGAGGGTTCCCATGATGACGATGGACCTCCTGCGCGACCACTTGAAGTCATCCATTCCGTGGGCGACGGCGACCTCGAGCAGCGACATGGCCGAGGTGATGGCGGCAAAAAAGAGCAGAAGGAAGAAGAGGGCGGAGAAGATGTTGCCGAAGGGCATCTTGGCAAACACGCCCGGCAGGCTGATGAACGTCAGGCCCACGCCGGCGGAGGGCTCCACGCCCATGGCGAAGACGGCCGGAAAGATGGCCAGTCCGGCCAGAAGGGCGATGAGGGTGTCCGTGAAGATGACCCAGCCCACGCTGGAGGGAAGGCGTTCCTGCTTGCCGATGTAGCTGCCGTAGGTGATCATGATTCCCATGCCCAGGGAGAGGGAGAAAAATCCCTGTCCGAGGGCGTCCAGTACGGTTTTTCCGGTGATTTTCGAGAAATCCGGCTTCAGGTAGAACTCCAGTCCCTTTTCGGCTCCGGGCAGGGTTACGGAACGGACGATAAGGATGATGAGGATGACGAACAAAAGGGGCATCATGACCTTGCAGGCCCGCTCTATCCCCTTGCCGACTCCGCCGTAGACGATGCCGACCGTGAGGAGCATGAAAAACACTTGATACAGCACCACTTGCTTCTGGTCGCCGATGAAAGAGGAGAAGACGTCCCCGGATTTGCCCTCGGCCGCCAAGGGCATGAGATCCGAGAGGCTGCTGAAGACGTACTTGAGGGTCCATCCCCCGATCACGGCGTAGTAGGAGAGGATGATGAAGCCTCCCGCGAGGGTTGCGATCCACCCCACGAGGGTCCAGGTGTGCGTCTTCGACAGAACCCAGAAGGCGCCGACGGGAGTTTTCTGGGCCGCTCGTCCCAGGGCGAACTCCGCAAGCATGACCGTCGATCCGACGGCGGCGATCAGAAGCAGGTAAACCACCACGAAGGCGGCCCCTCCGTTCACGCCCACCAAATAGGGAAAACGCCAGACGTTGCCCAGGCCTATGGCCGACCCCGCAGCCGCAAGAATGAAACCGATGCGGCTTCCCCAACTTTCGCGCTGAGTTTCCAAGCCCAGTCCGTTGTTCTCACTGTTCACTGATCTCCCATCCTTTCCATCTGCCGTATGATTGGAATAAGCCCTAAAAAAGTATCGATATAGGATAAACCTCTTGGGCAAACTCGTCAAGAGAGTGTTTGTGAAAAATATTTTGTTTTTCAGTTAAATTTGATTTTTATAAAAAAGAAGGCCTCGCACCCGTGCGAGGTCTTCCGAATCGAGCGTTGTATGAATGGGCCAAAGGAAGGTCTTTTTAGAGTTTCACGTCTATGATGGCGGTGACGCCCACGCCCTGAACACGGCGGAATTGCTTCACAGGGTTTATGGAGTCGATGGGAATCAGGACCTTGGCGCGTATGCCCTTGAAGTCCGCCTCCAGCTGGGCGACGGCCTGGGTCTTCTCGACTGCCGACTTGACCTGCCCCCCGACCTGAGCCGCGCCGATGTGTGTGCCGCTTCCGAAGGAGACGATGGGGACCACCTTCGTATGCCCCTGGAATTTGGCCCCCTTGTTCAGAGTCACCGTGTTGATGAAGTCGTTGATGGGGCCTGCAATGGCGGTCACCACGGCACCGCCGCCCACGATGATCGCTCCTTTTTTCAGAATGTCACCGATATCGATGGCGGATGCGGGAAGGGGAGAGGAAAAGACGGTCAAGGAGAAGAGTGCGATTGCAACGAGACGAACTAAAGAGCGTTTCATAATTTTCACCTGCTTCACGAGGCAAATTGAAAACAACGCCGGGAGAGAAAATGGAGGGGCCCGGCGCAAAGCTATCTTAGCACACCGCGTGGAGCGAACCGCTCGCGAGTGTTCACGAGAAGTATTTAAGTATTTCTTCGGGAAAAGCCCGCAAGGGG
Organism: Fretibacterium sp. OH1220_COT-178; assembly: GCF_003860125.1. NCBI lineage: Bacteria > Thermotogati > Synergistota > Synergistia > Synergistales > Aminobacteriaceae > Fretibacterium > Fretibacterium sp. OH1220_COT-178. Next base: position 11,030 of record NZ_RQYL01000003.1, read on the forward strand.
CGGGACTCGCCGTTCAGGCCCTGCGTGTTTTTCCGTGCCTTGAAAAAACTGAGAGGCCTCGTAACGTCTTTGCAATCTCCTGAACGATCGCGTGAGAGTCCAGGGCGAGGAGATGATGGATTCAGGCGTTCGTGCGGATTGACAGGCCCCGGAGGGTGAGATATCGTCTGGCGCATTCTTCCCACTATTTTTAAGGAGGTTTTTTTGAACATGATGGATGTTAAGGCCGAGTTCCGGGAGGTCGAACGCCGCGCCGCGAAGCTGGCTGAGGCCGCTCCCGAAGCGGTTACGGCATTTCGTTCGGTTGGAAAGGCCATGGTCAAGGAACGTGCGCTTACGCTCAAGACCAAGGAGCTGATCGCTCTGATGCTTGCCTTGGCTGCACGGTGCATGCCCTGCATCATGGCTCACGCCCAAAAGGCGATCGATGCGGGGGTCACCCGCGAGGAAGTGGCGGAGGCCATCGAAGTTGCCCTCCTCATGGGCGGCGGTCCCGCCTCGGCCTACGGTGCCATCGTTCTGGATGTCTACGACCAGCTGAAGGCGAAGTGACCTTTTCCTCCGTGCTTCGGCATGATACGGCGGCGGCCTCATCGTCAGATGCGGTCGCCGCCGTCGTTTCAACAAAGCCTCGACCTCTTGACTACGTAATTTGCCCTATTGCAGTTTAAGGGGGGAGAGGCTAATATTTCTTTCGTAGACAATTAGCACTCTAAGCGTTCGAGTGCTGACATAAAATCAGGAGGGGATCGTTGATGAATCTCAAACCGCTTGGGGACAGGATCGTCGTTAAAGTGCTCACCCGCGAGGAGAAGACCAAGGGGGGCATTGTCCTGCCCGATACGGCCAAGGAGAAGCCGACGGAGGGCGAGGTCATGGCTGTCGGGTCGGGCAAGGTACTGGACAACGGCCAGAAGCTTCCCATCGAGGTCAAGGTCGGCGACCGCATCATCTTCAGCAAGTACGCGGGCACCGAGGTGAAGATCGACGGCGACGAGTACGTCATCTTCAGCGAGCGCGACGTCCTGGCGATTGTCGAGAAGAAGTAGAACGAAAGTTTTCTAAGGAGGGACTATAAATTATGGCCAAGATTCTTTCTTTCGGCGAGGATGCCCGCCGCGCAATGCTTCGCGGCATCGACAAGATTGCGGATACGGTCGGCGTGACCCTTGGGCCCAAGGGGCGCAACGTCGTCCTGGAGAAGAAGTTCGGCTCTCCCACGATCACCAACGACGGAGTGACCATTGCCAAGGAGATCGAGCTCGAGGATCCGTTCGAGAACGCCGGCGCGCAGCTTCTGAAGGAAGTGGCGTCCAAGACCAACGATATCGCCGGAGACGGCACCACCACCGCCACCATCTTCTCCCGGGCCATCATCCGCGAGGGGATGAAAAACGTCGCTGCGGGCGCGAACGGCATGCAGATGCGCCAGGGGATCGAGAAGGCCATCGACTTCGTGGTCGAGGAGCTGAAGAAGAAGTCCATCCCCGTCAAGGAGAAGGAGAAAATCGCGCAGGTCGCCTCCATCTCCGCCAACGACAGCGCCGTGGGCGCGCTGATCTCCGAGGCCATGAGCAAGGTGGGCGAGGACGGCGTCATCACCATCGAGGACAGCCAGACCGTGGGCACCACGCTCGAGATGGTCGAGGGGCTTCAGTTCGACAAGGGCTACATCAGTCCCTACATGGTTACGGACAGCGAGCGCATGGAGACGAGCTTCGACGACGCCTACATCCTGATTCACGACGGTAAGATCAGCAACATCAAGGATCTGCTTCCCGTCCTCGAGAAGGTCGTGCAGACGGGCAAGCCCCTGCTGATCATTGCGGAGGATGTCGAGGGCGAGGCTCTGGCCACACTGGTCGTGAACAAGCTTCGCGGCGTCATGCAGGTGGCCGCGGTGAAGGCGCCCGGTTTCGGCGACCGCCGCAAGGCCATGCTGGCCGACATCGCCATCGTCACCGGCGGCCAGGTCATCAGCGAGGAGGTCGGCCTGAAGTTCGAGAACACCGAGCTCTCCATGCTGGGCAAGGCCAAGAAGGTCCGCATCACCAAGGAGGACACCACCATCACGCAGGGCGCCGGCAACTCCGATGAGATCCGCAAGCGTGCCGCCCAGATCAAGAAGGAGATCGAGGATTCCACCTCCGATTACGACAAGGAGAAGCTCCAGGAGCGCCTTGCCAAACTAGTGGGCGGCGTGGCGGTCATCCAGGTCGGCTCTGCGACGGAGACCGAGCAGAAGGAGCTGAAGCACCGCATCGAGGACGCGCTCAACGCCACCCGCGCGGCTGTGGAGGAGGGAATTGTGGCCGGAGGCGGCGTGGCCGCTCTGAATTGCGCCGTTGCCCTCGAGCCGTTCGTGGCCAAGCTGAACGGCGACGTCAAGACCGGAGCCCAGATCGTTCTGAGCGCCCTCAAGGCCCCCCTGTTCCTGATCGCCGAGAATGCCGGATACCAGGGCGACGTGGTGGTTGAGAAGGTACGTACCCTCAAGCCCGGACAGGGCCTCGACGCCGCAACGGGCGAGTACACCGATATGATCTCCGTCGGTATCATCGACCCCGTGAAGGTCACGCGGTCCGCGCTGCAGAACGCCGGCTCCATTGCCGCGATGGTCCTGACCACCGAGGGCATCGTTGCCGACAAGCCCGAGAAGAAGGATCCCATGCCCGGCGGTATGCCCGGCGGCATGGGCGGGATGGGGGACATGTACTAGAATCCCTCACCGAGAAATGCAGCCCCGCGCCATAAAGGCGCGGGGCATATTTTTTCGATTTTTTTATCCGGCTTCTCGCTTCTCTCGTCCGGTGCCGGACTCCCGTTTCTGCGTTGTCCTAAAGGCTCAGGATCCTGCCCGCCCTGTTCAGGCTCTCGACGATCTCGAACATGTTCGAAATCGTTCCGACCCCCACACTGTTGGTGATGCCGAAGTGGTTGGTGCAGGTTCCGCACACCAGGACAGTCGTCCCCTTTTTTTCCAGGTTTTTCAGGTGGTCGCAGGTGGAGGAATCGAAAAGTGCCAGCTTGACGCCCTCGTTCATCAAGGCCAGGACGGCGGGAGGCGTGTCCATTTGGGAGAGCGTGCCCAAAAAGCCCTTCATGAGGATCTCCCCCAGTTCCTGATCGCTTTGCCCCAATGTCTTGCATGTGATCAGCACGGCCGACCCCTCGCCCTCCATAGGACGGGGCTCGGGGGAGGGAACGGGCGCGACGGCCGGGACCGGGACCTGCGGAGGGGGAGGCGTTTTCTGTTCGGCCGTGAGCTTCAGCCGGCCCTCGTCATCCTGAAGCTGAACGCGAAAATTCTTGCTCTCCAGAAAGCGTTTGACGTTTGTCGCCGATATGGGATTGTCGACGAGAACCTCGAGCTCCTCCGCACCTTTATCCACAGCGGCCTTTGTCATGGTGACGGGTTCCGGGCAGGCCTTTCCCATAGCGTTGATTGTGATCATTCTTGCGAGTCCCTCCACGAATTGACTGTGTTGCAGGCTGAAGTCCGTAACTCTTGAGACCACTGCTTTCTTATTATAGAATGGTTTGCGAAAACTATCCAGTGCACGCGAGGGTGCAGAAGAGAGACGATGAGGAGCGGGCCTGATCATGATTGAGGATATCAAAAAGAAAATGCGCGCGATTCCCGGCATGGACATCCTGCTGGCGCAGGAATGGACGCTGCCGTGGATCGAGGAGCTGGGCCGGGAGACGGTCAAGCGCGTCCTGAATGGGGAGTTGACCCTTATCCGCAGGCGCATGCTTGCGGGCGAGGAGCCCGATATTTCGTCCGAGGCTCTCCAGGAGTGTTTTCAGGCGCTTTTGCTTGCGGAGAGCCGGCCGCGCCTGCGTCCTGTGGTCAATGCGACGGGAGTGGTCATCCACACGAACCTTGGGCGTTCTCTGCTTGCGGAGGAGGCCGTCTCGGCCGTTGTGCGCACGGCCGAGGGATACAGCAATTTGGAGTACGATCTGGCGCGAGGCGCCAGAGGTCACCGCAACGCCCATATCGAGGGCCTGCTGTGCGCTCTGACCGGCGCGGAGGCGTGTCTGGTCGTGAACAACAACGCCGGGGCGGTTCTGCTCTGTCTTTTCGCCCTGGCCCATGGGACCGAGGTGGTGGTCTCCCGCGGAGAGCTCGTGGAGATCGGAGGCTCGTTCCGGGTTCCCGATATCATGGAATTCTCCGGGGCGACCCTGGTGGAGGTCGGGACGACGAACAGAACGCATCTGAAGGACTACTCCGCCGCGATATCCGATCGGACCTCGATGCTCCTGAAGGTGCATCCCTCCAATTTCAGGATGGAGGGGTTCACTGCCGCCCCCGGGCGTTCGGAGCTGGCGGCCCTGGCGCACGAGCGCGGCCTGATCTTCATGGAGGATGCCGGGAGCGGACTTTTGGTCGACGGCGGCCTTCTGGGGCTTCGGGGCGAGTGCGACATCCGCACCTGCCTGGAGGAGGGGGCGGACCTCGTGACCTTCTCCGGGGACAAGATGCTGGGAGGGCCTCAGATCGGCGTGATCGCGGGGAGGAAAGCCATCGTGGACAGGCTGAGAGGTCATCCGGTCCTGAGGGCGTTGCGCGTGGACAAGATGACGCTTGCGGCCTTCGAGGCCACGATACGACTTTACGCAAAGGGAGATCTGGACCGTATTCCGACCTTGGCGATGCTGCGTCTCGCACCGGAGGCGATGCGCGCACGGGCTCGTCGTCTGGCGGCGAAGCTGAGGCGCGTTACGGCGGCCCGCGTGGAGGCCGTCACCGTGGAGGACACCGTGGGGGGCGGTTCCTACCCGGCGATTCCGCTCTCGGGCTGGGGGGTTGCCGTCAGTGCGCATCCCGCCGGAGGGGCGGGCCATCTTCAGATGTTGCTCAGGGGGCTCGAGGTTCCGGTGCTCTGCGGGGCGCGTGAAGACGCCCTGCTCCTGCATGTTCGAACGCTTTCCCGCAAGGACGAGGATACGATCGCGGCGGCTTTCGCCCGGATCGAGGTCGGAGAGGAGGGGAGGGCATGAGCGAGGGACGGGAGATCTCGCTGGTGCTCGGCACGGCCGGTCACATCGATCACGGCAAGACGACCCTGATCTCCGCTCTGACGGGGGTAGACTGCGATCGGCTTCTGGAGGAAAAAAAGAGGGGGATCACCATCGAGCTGGGGTTCGCGCCGCTCCGTCTTGGGGACGGGCGCGTCGTCAGCGTCGTGGATGTCCCGGGACACGAACGTTTCATCCGCCAGATGGTCGCCGGGGCCTCGGGAATCGACGCCGTCCTCCTGGTCGTGTCGGCCGACGAGAGCGTCATGCCGCAGACCCGCGAGCACCTGGCCATTCTGGGGCTCCTGGGGGTTCGGGACGGTCTTGTCGCGATCACGAAGGCCGACAGGGTCGAGCCCGGCATGGTCGATTTGGTGAAGGAGGATGTCCAGGAGTTTGTGCGAGGGTCTTTTTTGGAGGGTAAGCCCATCGTACCTGTATCCGCTGTGACCGGGGAGAATATCGAAGCGCTGAAGCATGAGCTTGGGGCACTGGTCGATCGGGTTCGGCCCAGGCCCCGTAAGGGGGCCCTTTTCCTCCCCGTGGATCGGGCGTTCCCGATCTCGGGATTCGGCACGGTGGTAACCGGTACCGCTTATCGTGGAATTGCCCGTCTCGGCGATGAGATCGAGGTTTTTCCTTCCGGCCGAGAGGGGCGCATCCGAAGCCTTCAGGTTCACGGACGGCCCGTGGAGGAGGCCTTCGCGGGTCAGAGGGTCGCGGCCAATCTCTCGGGCATCTCGGTGGACGAGCTGGCCCGGGGCGACGTCGTCTGCCGGAAGGGAGTCTATTCTCCGACCTGCTGCTTCGACGCGGTGTTGCGGGTCCTTTCCTCGGCGACGGAACCGCTGAAGCACTGGCAGAGGGTTCGGCTCTGCATCGGGACCTCCGACGTCCTGGCTCGGGTGGCGCTGCTCCGTGCGCGTACGATCGCTCCAGGAGGGGAGGAGCCGGCCCAGCTCGTTCTGGAGGAGCCGGTGGTCTGCACGGCGGATCAGCGCTTCATCATCCGCTTCTACAGCCCGTTGGTTACGATCGGGGGCGGGCGGGTCGTCTTTCCCTATTCTCATAAGCCTCGGGGTGCCTTGGCCCGCGCCGAAGCCGTATCCCGCATCCAGGCGCTCGGAACGGCCACGACGTCCGAGGATCGGCTGCGCCGTGTGGTCGAGGATGCGGGGATGATGGATTCGCTTCGCGCGGCGATTGCCGTGCAGGAGGCCCCGTCCGACCTTGCGCTGATCGCGTCCCGGCTCGCCAAGAGCGGTGGGATCGTCGAGTTGAAGGGAGAGAGGACGTTTTACGTCTCCCCCTCGCGCCTGGAGTCCCTGGAGACGGAGGCGCTCTCGGCGCTGAGGGGGTATCAGGAGGCGTTTCCGTCCGAGAGAGGCATGCCGACGGACGAGCTGATGCGCCGGCTTTCCTTGCCGGATGCCCGAGTGTTGCGCTCGTTTGCGGCCCTCCTAACGGAGCGGGGCCGTATTCTGGTGGAGGACAACAAGGTCCGGACGCCGGACTTCGTCGCTCGGAACGAGGGCGATTTTCGACGGAACAGCGAGGCATTGGAGGCCTTTTGCCGGGAAAGGGGCTGGCAGCTCGCCACTCTCGAGGAGGTCCGCTCCGCGCTCGGGATGGAGCCAGGGGCCTTCACGCAGCTGATCCAGAGCCTGAAAAACACCAAGAGCCTCGTGCTGCTGGAGGGAGGGTATGTCCTGACTGCGGAGATGGAGAACGTGATGCTCGACATTCTGCGGGAGATCGGAGGCAACGTCACTCTGGCGGCGGTCCGGGATGCGACGAACAGCTCGCGGAAGTTCATCCTGCCCGTGCTCGAGTTCTTCGACTCCAAGGGATACACGCGGCGAGTCGGGGATGTCCGAGTCGTGAAGGGGGCGGGGCGTTGAATGCTGCTCTTCAAGGGTGATCGGTTGCTGGTTCGAGGCACCTCCCTCGACTGGCCGGAGCGTCCGGCCGACGTTTTGCGTTGCTCCCTCGATTTTCCGTCCTCCTGGCAGGACCTGGCCCCTTGGTGCGAGGTGGGGGAGAACTTCGAGGCACAGGGGTCGGATTGGCTGGATCTTCGCTCGGTTTGGCTTCGCTGCGGGGAGGAGGCCTTCGCCTTGGCGGGGGCGGCCTATCAGTACATGAATTGGCGGCGTTCGATGCGCTTTTGCTCGTGTTGTGCCACGGCCCTGACGGCCCGGGAGGAGGACCGGGGACTGAGCTGTCCGGGCTGCGGCAGAGTCTTTTACGCCCCGCTGCACCCGGCGATCATCGTCGCCGTGGAGCGCGATGGAAAACTTCTTCTGGCACACAATCGGCGTATGCCCTCCAAACGGTACAGCGTTCTTGCGGGCTTCGTCGAGCCGGGCGAGACCCTCGAACAGACGGTGGCCCGCGAGGTCCGCGAGGAGGTCGGTATCGCGGTCGGAGATATCCGTTACTTCGGCAGCCAATCCTGGCCCTTTCCCTCCTCCCTGATGCTGGGGTTCACGGCGCGCTGGAGCTCGGGAGACATCGTTGTCGATGGCCTGGAACTGGACGACGCCGGCTGGTACGGGCCAGAGGAGCTGCCCGATATCCCTCAGCCCCTCAGCATCTCGCGCCGCCTGATCGACGACTTCGTGCGGCGCCATGCGCATTGAGCGGGGCCAAGGCAAATCGTGTTGCTGTCGTGTTAGACTTGACGAAGGGCTTTTCGCCCTCCCCCCGTCTTTCGCGTGGGGGAGCCGCAAATTTTTGTGGAGGAGGTTTTGAGGATGCGTAGGATTTTGCTGGTGCTGTCGTTTTTGTTGGCGTTGCCCGTCGCGTCGATGGGGCGGGAAAAGGTGATCTTGGACACGGACATGGTCGAGCTCTTCGATGACGGGATCGCGATGGTCATGCTGGCCAATTCTCCCAAGATCGACCTTCTTGGGGTCGTGACGGTAGCGGGGAATACGTGGGCGGAGGAGGGGACGGCCTACGGGGTCCGCCAGCTCGAGATCATCGGCCGAGCGGACATTCCCGTCGCTCAGGGATTCGTCGAGCCCCTCCGAGCGGGCCGCCTGGAGACTCTGCCGCTCGAACGACAGATGTTCGGCATCGGCCCCTCCAAATACGTCGGAGCCTTCGGACACGAGCGTCCGGCCTCCTGGAGCGCGTTCTACAAGAAGGCCTACGGCAAGGAGTCCCCGACCCGCATCCTCGAACAGCACGGCGCGGACTTCATCATCGAACAGGTGAAGAAATTCCCCGGGGAGGTCACCATCGCGGCGATCGGCCCCTGCACCAACGTGGCGTTCGCCATCCGCAAGGCCCCCGAAATCGTTCCCATGATCAAGCGCGTGATCTATATGGGCGGAGCCTTCGAGGTTCAGGGCAACACGACCCCCTCGGCGGAGTTCAACTGGTGGTTCGATCCCGAGGCGGCGAAGATGGCGGTCCGCGCTCCCTTCAAGGAGCAGATCGTCGTAGGGCTCGACGTCTGCGAGAAGGTCCTCTTCACGAAAAAACAGTACGAGAAACTGATCGGTCTGCCCCGGGGCTACCCGGATCTGGTCCGAATGTTCAAGGAGCGCTTCGACTCCCGCTTCGCGAAGGATCCCAAGTACCGCTCCTTCGTCTGGGACCTGATCGTGTCGGCGATTCTCATCGACCCGACGATCGTGAAGGAGGAGAAGACGGAATGGATCGACGTGAATAGCGAGTACACCGTGGACTACGGCCGTAGTCTCGGATATGCCAAGCAGGGGCCGGCAGGGACCCGGAAGGCCAGGATCATCTTCACGATCGATGAAACGAAATTCTGGCAGATGATGTACGAGCTGATTCAGAGGCCCAAAGCGTAGAAACTCCCGAGATCGGCCTCGTTTTTCTTGCTTTTGGGGCAAAACTTGTGTATACTGAACGTACTTCGATATGCGTTGGTCCTGAGGAGTGGGTTTTTGCCCGCTCCTTTTTCGTTGCATCCTGCGAGAGCGTTCTGTGAGGTTCAAGTCCCGTGCTTTTTGTCGTTCATGCGGCTCTGAATCATGGAGTTGTCCGAGGTTGCATATTTGCAGGGACGCGTAAAACGTGCAAGGGGACGGGCCTTGCTTTTGTTGCCTGGAGGAGTGTGAGGCCGTTGGGCGGTGAGGAAACGGGAGGACGGATGGAATTTCCGGCAGGGCCCATTCAGGAGATCGTCGAGCGCCTGGGGTACGAATGCGTTCATGTCGGCATCGGTACGGAATCTTCGCAGCAGAGGGTCCGTGTCCTGATCGATTCTCTGGGGGGGATCACCGTATCGGACTGCGAGACGGTATCGAAAGCGGTGAATCGCTTCTTGGACGAGAACGACGTGCCGGAGCTCGGAGGACGTTATTACCTCGAGGTCAGTTCCCCCGGAGTGGAGCGTCCTCTCTTCACCCCCGAGCACTATGGGCGGTTTCGGGGACGGGAAGCCCGCATCCGTCTGACGGAGCCCGTGGAGGGGCGCAAGGCCCTGACGGGGAGGATTCTGGAGGTGGGGGAAACCTCGGTGGTCCTGTTCGTCTCCGAGGAGGAGCGGGAAATAGCCATACCGTTCGCGAACATCAAGAGTGGTGCGCTGGTCTTTCGGGGCTTCGAACCCAAGGCCCCCGTCAAAAGGAAAAAGGGCGTCAAGGACGGGGCCGGGAAGCGGAGCCGGGCGGGCAAGGATAACGGGAAACATCATGAGGAGGAGCTTTGAATGCAGCTGGGGCGCGATTTCATACGAGCGCTGAGTCAAATAGCCAAGGACCGTAACCTGTCGCAGGATTTGATCGTATTGAGCCTGGAAGCGGCCCTGATTTCCGCCTATAAAAAGTATCAGGGAGGGAATCAGGATGTGGAGGTCCTCATCGACTTCGAGACCGGGAATGTCGTGGTCAACGAGCTGCGTACCGTCGTGGAGGCGCTTGAATCGCCCGATACGGAGATTACGCTCGAGGATGCGAAAAGGCTGGGGTACGGGGATGCCGCGGTCGGCGACGTCCTGCGCCTGGAGAAGAATCCCGGCGATTTTGGTAGGATTGCGGCGCAGACGGCCCGTCAGGTGATCATCCAGCGCCTGAAGGACGCCGAGCGTCAGGTGATCTATGACGAGTTCTCCGACAAGGTCGGAGAGATGATGACCGGCGTGATCTTCAAGTCGGAGAACGATCAGGTTCTGGTTCGCCTCAACGAGCGCACCGAGGCCATCTTGCCGCGCAAGGAGCGCATACCCGGGGAGAAGTACGTCCCGGGGGAGTTCATGAAGTTCTATGTTCTGGACGTCCGCCAGATGACGCGGGGGCCGAGAATCGTGGTCTCCCGGACGCACCCGGGCCTTCTCAGAAAATTGATGGAGCTCGAGATTCCGGAGGTTCAGGACGGGGTCATCGAGATCCGCAACATCGTCCGCGAGGGCGGCGCACGCGCCAAGGTCGCGCTGGTGACTTTGGATGCCAACGTCGATCCCGTGGGGGCCTGCGTGGGCAATGCGGGGGCCCGGATCAAGGCCATCAGCAAGGAGCTGATGGGAGAGAAGATCGATGTCATCATCTGGAGCAACGACCCCCTGGTGTATATCCGCAACTCCCTCTCCCCGGCGAAGGTGGCCAAGGTCGAGCCCGTCCTTGACCAGGAGCATGCGGTACAGGTCTATGTCTATCCCGACCAGCTCTCTCTGGCGATCGGCAAGGCGGGGCAGAACGTTCGGCTGGCGGCGCGCCTGACGGGGTGGAAGATCGACATCAACGCCCTCGAGGTCGAGCGCATGCCGACGCTGCAGGATATCTTCCACGATATCGTGGAGGCCGAATAACGTGGAGCTCTCTCGGCAGAGGCCTCGTACCTGTGTCGGGTGCCGAGAGGAATCCCCCAGAAGGGCCCTCGTCCGCATCGTCCGATCTCCGGAGGGGAAGGTCGTGGTGGATACCCGCGGCAAGCTGCCCGGCCGCGGGGCGTACCTCTGTGTCCGGAGGGAGTGTCTGGAGAAGGCCAGGAGGAGCGGTGCGCTCGTACGGGCTCTCAGGACGGAGATTCCCGATTCCTGCTACGAGGAGCTCGCACGCTGCATCGAGCTGCGGGGGCGCTGCGGCGACACGGAGGAGCGCATGCAGGAGTTCTGCTCTCTGCTCGGGCTCTCGCGGCGTTCCGGGATGGTCCTCATCGGCATGGATAGTGTACAATCGCAGAGCGGCAAGGGAACTTTGCTCGTCCTGACTGCGGAGGACTGCTCCGCCTCGGTGCTGGAGTTTGCGGAGCGGATGGCCTCCGAATCGGACCGTGGACGGGCTCATACTCACATCCATACGGCTTTGAGCGTCGAACGGCTGTCCCGGGCCCTTGGGGCGGGGCAGGTGCAGGTGATCGCCCTGCCGGGCAAAAGTGGCCTGGCGGACAGGATAAAGGTCTTGCTTGGGGAAGGGGGACGCGCCCTTGAACAACAAAATACGGGTTTACGAATTGGCGAAGATATTGGGTAAGAGCAACAAGGATCTGATGAGGGTGTTGCAGGATTTGGGGATCGAGGTAAAGACGCATATGAGTTCCATCGACAGCGAAACGGCCCAGCTGGTGGAGGACGCCCTGTCCGCCCCGGCGCCCGAGACGGCTCCGGAGGCGGCCGAAAAAAGGACGGTCGAGATCGGCGAGGGGGCCACGATCAAGGCCATAGCCGAGAAAATTGGGGTCTCAAGCGCGGAGGCCGTCAAGGCTTTGATGGGAGCGGGATTGATGGTCCCGGCTACGGCCGCCGCCGACGCCAAGGTCCGAGAGGTGCTGGCATCGGCCTTCGGGGTGGATTTTCTTCTGACCCTGGAGGAGAGGAAAGCTGCCCCCAAGCTTCCGGAGGAAAAGCCGAAGCGGGACGCCGCGAAGCCGGCGGCCCCCAAACAGGCGGTGCTGACGGAGCGCCCCCCTATCGTCACGGTGATGGGACACGTGGACCACGGAAAGACGACGCTGCTGGACCACATCCGGCACGCCAACGTGACGGCCCAGGAGGCGGGGGGGATCACCCAGCACATCGGCGCGTACATCGTCACGCACGACAAGAAGCCGATCGTGTTTCTGGATACGCCGGGCCATGAGGCTTTCACGGCCATGCGCGCGCGGGGGGCGAGCGTCACCGACATCGTCATCCTGGTCGTCGCAGCCGACGACGGGGTCATGCCCCAGACCCGCGAGGCGATCGACCACATCAAGGCGGCAAAGGTGCCGATCGTCGTGGCGGTGAACAAGGTCGACAAACCCACGGCCAAGCCGGATCGGGTCCGTCAGCAGCTCTCGGACGTCGGGCTGGTGCCCGAGGAATGGGGCGGCGACGTGATCATGGTGGACGTCTCCGCCAAGACCGGCGACGGCATTCCCCAGCTTCTGGAGATGGTGCTCCTGGTGGCCGAGATGCAGGAGCTCAAGGGCGAGCCCGGGGCGTCGCCCTCGGGGGTCGTCGTGGAGGCCCAGTTGGACAAGGGCAAGGGAGCCGTGGCGACCGTCATCGTCCAGCGCGGAACGCTGCAGCGCGGGGATATCGTGTTGTTCGGCTCGGCCTGGGGAAAGGTGCGGGCCCTTTTCGACTGGGCCGGTAAGCCGCTCAAGAAGGCCGGCCCGAGCATCCCGGCCGAAATTCTGGGGTTGGATGAGGTTCCGCAGCCCGGAGAGACCTTCACCGTCGTGCAGAGCGAGCGCGAGGCCAGGAGCGCCCTGGCGGACCGCCGTGCCCAGGAGCGCGACGCCGGAGCCCCCGCGAAGCGGGCCTCCCTGGAGGACCTCTACGCCCAGATGCAGTCCGGCCAGATCCCGCAGCTCAATCTCGTGGTGAAGTGCGACGTGCAGGGTTCCCTCGAGGCCCTGGCCTCGTCCCTCGAAAAATTGGCCACCAACGAGGTCGGGGTCTCCATCGTCCATCGGGGCGTGGGACGGATCGCGGAGTCCGATGTCATGCTGGCCTCGACCTCCAATGCCGTGGTCATCGGCTTCAACGTCCGGCCGGACTCCAACGCCAAACGCGCTGCCGAGGCCGATGGGGTGGAAATTCGGACCTACAACATCATCTATGACGTCATCGACGACGTAAAGGCCGCGATGAGCGGACTTCTCAAGCCCACCCTGCGTGAGGAGCGTCTGGGAGAGGTGGAGATCCGGGAGATCTTCAAGATCCCGAAGGCGGGGAAGATTGCCGGTTCCCACGTCATGCAGGGGGTGGTTCGCCGCAACGCGCGTGTGCGCGTGGTGCGTGCGGGAATCGTGATCTGGGACGGCGGCATTTCGACCCTCAGGCACTTCAAGGACGAGGCCCGCGAGGTCAAGGCGGGGTTCGATTGCGGCATCGCTCTCGAGGGGTTCCAGGACTTCGAGGCCGGCGACCTCCTGGAGGTCTACGAGATTATCGAGGAGAAACGCAGCCTGTAGGGCTGACGCCCGCTTGGGGTGACGTGTGGGCTGCGTGCCGCTTCATCCATGTGCGCCGCAGCTCATTTTTCGTCCCGGGTTCGTCGAATGCGCCTCCTCCCCCTCGAGGCGCAAAGTTCGGTCCGGCCTTTCTTGGGAAGTGCCGGGACCGGTATGGATCGGCCTGGGATTTTTCGGAAGAGGTGAATGGCTTTGAGTAGCTTCCGCATGGCGAGGATCAACAAGCAGCTTCAGCGGGAGATAGCCCTCCTGCTGGAACAGCGCATAAAGAACGAGGCCGTCAAGGACGCCATCATCACGGGGGTGGAATGTTCCCGGGACCTGGAGCACGCGCGGGTGTTCTTCACCGCGCTTTCTCCGGAAAAACGCGAGCCCCTTCTGGAGGAGCTGCAGGGGGTCAGAGGGGCGCTTCGGACCCTGCTGGGACAGGTGCTGACCCTGAGACATGTTCCGGCCCTGGAGTTCGTCCAGGACCGAAGCCTGGACTACGGAGAGCGGATCGACGGAATCCTGAACCGTTTGGGGCTCGATTCCGTTCCCGGAAAGGAATCCGAGGATGACCCCGAGCGGGAGCCGACGGATGAGTGAGTTCCCCGAAGGGCTTCTTCTCGAGGCTTCCGGACTTCTGAGCTCGAGCCCTTCCTGGACGATATTTATTCATCAGAAGGCGGACGGGGATGCGGTGGGGTCGGCGGCGGCACTCTTCGAGGCCGGCCGGCTCCAGGGGCGAAGGGTGCGCTGGGTGGGCCCGGATAAAGCTCTTCCGGCCCCCTTCCTCTTTTTGCCTCATACGGAGGAGTATCTTTTTTTCGAGGAGTTCGCCTTCGACGACCCCGAGGAGCTCTATGTCTTCCTCGACTCCTCGAACGAGGATCGCGGGGTTCGAGGACTGAGGTCCCGGTCGCGGGAGACGGTCGTCCTGAACCTGGATCATCACGAGGACAACACCCGATACGGAACCCTGAATTGCGTGGACCCCTCCTGCTCGTCGACGGCGGAGCTCCTGTACCGCCTCATGAGGGCGGGAGACTGGGCCCTGACTCCCAAGATCGCTGAATGTCTTTACACCGGTCTCGTTACGGACACCGGCAGTTTCATGTTCAGCAACACCACCCCAAGGACGCATCGGCTTGCGGCCGAGCTTCTGAGCTTGGGGGTCGATCCCTCCCGCGTCGGCAGCCGTATCTATCAGAGCCGTTCCTTGGCCTCCATGGCGCTTTGGGCCCGTGCCCTCTCCCGTATCGAGGTTTGGGGAGGGGACGGGGAGTTTGCCGTTACCTGGCTTAAGCAGGACGATTTTTCTCTGGCCGAAGCCGTACCGGCGGATACGGAGGGGCTGGTCCACCAGCTGATGACGGTCCGCGGCGTGCGTTTTGCCATGCTCCTCTCCCAATTTGTTCCGGGCCAGGTCAAGATCAGCTTTCGGTCCGAGGAGGAGATGGTCGAGGCCGCGACCGTGGCCCGGGGGCTGGGGGGAGGAGGACACCCGAGGGCGGCGGGCGCAACCGTGGAAGGGGCCTTGGAGGATGTTCTCGCCCAAGTGCGTTCGGAACTGGAAAAACGTCATGCCGAATGGATTGCTTCTCGTTGACAAGCCGGAGGGCATGAGGAGTACGGATTGCGTGGCGCGGGCTCGGCGGGCTTTCGGGAGGGATACGCGCGTCGGCCATGCCGGCACCCTGGACTCCACGGCCTCGGGACTGCTGATCCTTCTCCTGGGCTCGGCGACGCGTCTCTCGGACTACGTGATGCAGCTCCCCAAGCGTTATCGGGCGGTGCTGCGCCTGGGGTCGGAGACCGACACGTGCGACTATTCCGGTCAGGTCGTTTTTTGCGGGGATGCCGAGGGCGTGGACGAGGCCGCGATCGATCGGATCCTGCCCTCCTTCTGGGGGGTGAGAATGCAGAGGCCTCCCGAGATCTCCGCTCTCAAACGGAACGGGGCTCCCTCGCATCGGCTGGCCCGGTCCGGCCTCGGCGCTCCCCTGGACGAGAGGCCCGTGATCATGGAGTCCGTCCGCCGCTGTTCCGCCCTGGAGAACGGCCATATGGCGATCGAGGTCGTGTGCGGCAAGGGCACCTACATCCGCAGCCTCGTGCGGGATATTGGAACCAGGCTGGGATGCGGGGCGCATGTCGCCTCGCTGCGCCGTTTGGCGATCGGCGGCTTTCGGGTCGAGGATGCCGTGTCCGACCCCTCCGCCTTCGTCTCCGCGCGACTCCACTCTCCAAGGGCGGTTGGAACCGCCTTTCAGCGCATCCTTCTGACGGATGCAGCCGAAGCCAGGATCCGAAACGGCCTTTCGGTCCCCTTGCGGGAGGCCGGTCGCTATGTTCCCGGGGCCGTGGGGCTGCGGAGCGGCCTCTGCGTGGAAGGAAAGGGAATGATCGGATTCGTCGACAGGCAATTGGGGGAGAGGGGCGTCCTGCTGAAGCCCAGGGCCAACATTCCTCTCGAGGATCGCACGGATTGGATTGCCGAAGGGGCGACCGGCCCATGATTCTGGCGATCGGGGCCTTCGACGGCTTTCACAGGGGCCATGTCCGCCTGCTCGAGCGGGCTCGATCGATGGCCCGTTCCCTTGGAACGGATTGGGGGGTGCTCACCTTTTGTCCGCATCCCGGAGTTTTCATGGGGGCGATGCGTTCCACCCTTTTCACCCCGCGCGAGCGGGAGCTCATCCGGCGCGTCCTGAACATCCCTTATCTGTTGCTCATCTCGTTCGACGACCGCCTGCGAAACCTCGCGCCGAGGGCGTTCTGGAGGGAACTCAGGAGGATGGCGGATGTGGAGGGCATCGTCGTGGGCAAGGATTTCCGTTTCGGCCATGGAGGGGAGGGAACGGTCTCCCTTCTTGAAGCGTTCTGCAGGGAAGACGGCCTTGCCTTCGGGGTCGAGGAATTGCTGGAGCGCGATGGGGCCAAATTGTCCAGCTCCTCGATCCGGGCTCGGGTGGAGGCGGGGGACGTCTTGGGGGCCGCAAAGGACCTGGGGCATCCCTGGTTTCTCTGGACGGATGTCCTGCACGGTCATGGCCGCGGAAGAAGGATGGGATTTCCTACGGCGAACCTGAATATCGGGGGGGAGAGGACCTTGCCGGCCTCGGGCGTCTATGCGGTCGCTCTCGTCGTCCGGGGGCGATGGCGCTGCGGAGCGTTGTCGATAGGCCGAAACCCCACCTTTGACGACGTTCGCGAACTGCGCTCCGAGGTGTTCGTCCTGGATTTCGAGGGAGACCTCTACGGAGAGGAGCTGCCCGTTTTCTTTCTGGAGCGCCTCAGGCCCGAACGGCGCTTCCCGGATGCCGGGCGCTTGACGGCGCAGATCGCCTCGGATGTGGAACGATGCCGTGCGATTTATGATGGACGGATGGAGTCGGAGCCGACGCTGTTCGCCTCCTTTTTACGGCATTTTACGGAGATGGGGGGCCGGGGGGAAGACTGCCCGCGGAACTGGAGGATGGGCGAATGCTGATCGATTCTCATTGTCACTTGAACTCCGACGAACTGAGGGCAGATGCCGACGCGCTCGTGAGACGTGCGGCCGAATCCGGGGTCGGACGCATGCTGGTCGTCGGCTGCAATCTGGAGAACAGTCGGGAGGCGGTCGCTATGGCCCATCGCTTTCAGGAAAACGGCGTCTTCGCTGCGGTGGGCGTGCACCCTCACGAGGCCGCACGTTTTTCGGGCGGCCTGCCCGATCCTATGCTGGAACTGGTCTCGGACGAGCGCGTCGTCGCGATTGGGGAGACCGGCCTGGACTATTACTACGATCACTCCCCCCGCGGCGTTCAACGGGACGTGTTCGCGATGCATCTGGATTGGGCCGTCCGGAGCAAAAAGCCGCTGGTGCTCCACGTACGGGATGCGATGGATGATGTTCTGAGCATGCTGAATGGCTTGGAGGCCGAAAGACGTTCCGGCCTGAAACTGCTCTTTCACTGCTACAGCGGAGGCCTCGAATACCTCGATGCGGTGCTGGAGCTCGGGGCTTGGTGTGCGCTCGGAGGAGCCGTGACCTGGGATCGCAACGACCGTCTCAGGGAGGTCGCCGCACGCATCCCTGAGGATCGTCTTCTGTTCGAGACGGACTGCCCCTGGATGGCTCCCAAGCCCTTCAGGGGCAGGCCCAACGAGCCGTCCTACGTCCGTCTTGTGTACGAGACCGTGGCCGCAGTCAGGGGAGTGGAGCCCGCGGCTCTGGCTGCGCGGATCGAGAGAAATGCCGACGCTTTCTTCGGATGGGGGGCTTCCTGTGTTTGAGTTCAAGGTGGAGGCGGTCTGTCCAAGGACCGGAGCGCGTGCCGGGGTTCTCCGTACCCCTCACGGTCCCGTCAGGACCCCGGTGTTCATGCCCGTGGGGACTCAGGCCACGGTCAAGGCGATGACGCCGCCCGAGCTCGAGGAGATTGGTGCCCAGATCATCCTGGGCAACACGTATCATCTGTATTTGAGGCCCGGCGCCGAGTTGGTCGCCGAGGCGGGAGGGTTGCACCGGTTTATGGGCTGGAATCGTCCTATCCTCACGGACAGCGGAGGGTTCCAGGTGTTCTCGCTCGCGCAGCTCAACAAGGTGACGGACCAGGATGTTCGGTGCCGGTCCCACTTGGACGGCTCCGAGCACGTGATGTCCCCCGAGTGGGCGATGAGGGTGCAGGAGCTTCTGGGCAGCGACATCGCCATGTGTTTCGACCAGTGCGGTCCCTTCCCTGCGACGCACGCTCAGGCCGAGACGGCCCTGGAGCGGACCACGCTGTGGGCCGAACGGTCGAAGGCCGCCCATTCCCGTCCGGATCAGGCTCTTTTCGGAATCGTGCAGGGCTCGGTCTACGATGATCTGAGACTGCGCAGCGCCCGGGAGATCGTGGGCATGGACTTCCCCGGCTACGGCATCGGCGGGCTCTCGGTGGGGGAGTCTCACGACGTCATGTACCGCGTTTTGGATCTGCTGGATGGGGTCATGCCCCGGGAGAAGCCGCGGTACCTGATGGGCGTCGGCTATCCGCCGAACATCGTGGAGGGCGTCGCCCGCGGCGTGGATATGTTCGACTGCGTGCTGCCTACCCGCAACGGCCGCAACGGGACCCTCTTCACCTCCTTCGGGAGGGTGAACATCAAGGCGCAGCGGTATGAGCGCGATTTCGGCCCCGTGGATCCGGAGTGCGACTGTTATCTGTGCCGCGACTTTTCCAGGGCCTACCTTCGGCATCTGTACCGTTGCGGGGAGATCCTGGCGGCGCGCCTGTGCACCTGGCACAACCTTCGCTACACCGTGCGGCTCGCCGAGAGAGCGAGGGAGGCCATTCTTGCGGGGAGCTTTCCGGAGTTTCGGGAGCGTTTTCGCGAGGGCTTTCAGGATGGGGAAAGAGGATGAAAACCCTAAGGGTGGCGATCGATCCCTGGAATCCCGATCCGGTGGTCCTTGAGAAGGCCGTTGCCATTCTGAGGCGTGGCGGGCTGGTCGCTTTCCCGACGGAGACCGTGTATGGCCTCGGGGCGGATGCCCTGAATCCCGAAGCGGTGCGGGGCGTCTACCGTGCGAAGGGGCGTCCCTCCGACAACCCGCTGATACTTCATTTGTCCCGTCGTGAGATGGCCGAGGAGCTGGCCTTTCCGGATGCGCGTTCCCGCCGTCTCATGGACGCCCTCTGGCCTGGGCCCCTGACCCTGGTTCTGCCGGCCCGATCCGTCGTGCCCGGGGTGACGCGGGGGGGGCTCGATACGGCGGCCCTGAGGATGCCGGACCATCCCGTGGCCGCCGCTCTGATCGAGACGGCGGGGTTTCCTCTGGCGGCACCGAGCGCCAACGTCAGCGGTCGTCCGAGCCCCACGGATGCCGACGGCGTGTGGGAGGATCTGGAGGGGCGGATCGACATGATCCTCGATGCGGGGCCGGTCTCCGTAGGGATCGAGTCCACCGTGGTGGACATGACGGCCGATCCGCCCCTCCTGCTCCGTCCGGGGGGGATGTCCAGAGAGGTCCTGGAGGGTTTTCTGGGGGTGGCTCTTGCCCAGCCGGATAACGTGAGCCGGCGCCGCTCTCCGGGGACGCGCTATCGGCACTACGCGCCCTTCGTTCCGGTGTGGATCTGGAGGGAGGGCGCGCCCCTGCCCGATGGAGCCGCTTCGGAAAAATGCGGATTCATGGGGCTTGTGCCGCCCCCCGGCGTTTTCGGTCGTTCCCTTCGTTTCGACTCGGTGGAGAATTATGCGCGAGGTCTTTTTTCGGGATTCAGAGCATTGGAAGCCGCGGGGCTTCAGGGAATCGTCGTCCAGTGGCCCCCCTCCGGGGGGGTCGGTTTGGGGCTGAGGGACCGCATCCGTCGTGCGGCTCAGGCCGGCTCCTGATTTTTAGGGTGGTCCCCGCCGCTTTGGGGTTGTGCTTTCCGCTTTTTCGTGTAAAGTTTTTCAAGGGTCCTCATCGGATCGAGCCCGCGTCGTCGCGTCTTGTCTGCAAAAGGGCGCCGTGGGCGGATAAATTGCTTTTTCTCGTCCTGGAGGAATGAATGATGCGTTGGATCATTTTGGCGTTGTCCTTGGGCGCGTCCCTTACGTCCCTGGTTCATGGGGTGTTTGTGCTCTTCGGCTTTCTGGTGGCTGGAGGGGGCTCCTCGCCCTGGGTGTCCGGGGGCCTGCCGATCCTCTCCGCATTTTTGGCCTTGATCGGGGGGATTGTCGCTTTCAACTGCAGCAAGGTCGGGATCGCCTTTTTGGGCCTCGCCGCTCTGCTTTGTCTCTTTGCTCCTGTCGATGTCTGGATCTACGGGAGCGTCTATCTTATTGCCGCGATGCTCGGCTTCTTCCTTCCGCGCCGTTCCGATCTCCTGGACTACGAGGATTACGATTACGACGACCAGGATTGTGCGGACGACGACGAGGAGCTCCCGATCGATTTTCCGCCGAGACGTCATGAGCGTGCCGCCCGTATTTCGCTTTCCCATCAGGAGAGGGAAAAGCGCATTCCTCTTTCGACCTCCCCGGAGGAGCCCCCGAAGGTACGTCGCAGAACCTCCAAGACCTGTCCTACCTGCGGAGCCAGCGTTGCGATCGATCACCGCTTTTGCCCGACCTGCGGCTCTTCCCTGCATATCCCGACTGTGCCGGAGCCCGAGGAGGCCTTGAAGACCGAGGTCCCGGTCCAGCCCGACGCAAGCGAGAGGGGGGCGGAGGCTGAATCTGCGCCCTGGAGTCCTAAAGCCGCGTTCGTTTCCCCCGCTGGGGAGAGCTCTCCAAGCTCTCCGGATCTCGGCGAAGATGACGATTCGGAGCCCGAACAAGTCGGGCAGGAGGGGCTTTTCCAGGAGGAGGAGATGGAGATTCCCCTTCCCCATAAGGTATTCGTCAAGCCCTTGAGAGAGGAGACGCTCATTCCGACGCGTCCCTTGAGCATTGATCCCGATACCTCTTATCAGGAGTTTTCGCGGTATACGCGTCGGAGAAAGCGGCGCACTCGTCCTTTGGGGCGCAGGATTTTGGGCTTGCTTCTCCTGTTTGCGGTGGTCGGGGGGGGGACATGGTTCCTGTTGGGGCTGCGCAAGCTGCCCGAGGACAAGCTCCCCGTACTGCCGCCTGTTTCTCAGGTCGAGGTGCCTCCGACTCCGAGATCCATCGACGTCGTTGCCCAGCCCCTCACAAAAAACGGCACCTCGGACGTGAGCGGCGAATTGCCGTCCCTTCCTTCTTTGGGTGAGCTCCCGGATCGAGGGATCGTCACCGGTTCGAACGTCAACCTGAGGGAGGAGCATTCGACGGCCTCGAAATCCCTGACGCGTCTCGGACTGAACGCACAGGCCGAACTTCTGGAGAGCTGGACCGGCGTCTCGGGGACTCTCTCCGGTGTCTGGTACCGCGTTCGTTCCGGAGGCAAGGAGGGATGGATTTACGGACAGTATTTCCTGCCGCTAGGGAAGAATCTTCCCAAAGGGTACACGGATGCCCTGTTGCACTCCTTCGGGGGAAGCAGAAACGAGGCGGCGGCGAAGTTGGGGCGTCCGGCGCAGAACAAGGCCGCATCCTTGGAATGGCAGGGGCTGACGCTGTCCCTCAAGGACGACGCCGTCAGTCGGCTGCAGGTCTCCTCTTCCCGATACCCCCTGCGGAACGGGGTGACGGTGGGGATGACCCAGGACGTGCTTTTCAAGACGATGGGGTATCCCTCGGCGCTTGCCTCCGGTCAGTTGCGCTACCTGGAGGAGCCCAAGCGCGGTGTGGCGGTCCGCATCGGCAAGGACGGCAAGATTACGGCGATTACGGTGGGCAGTTTGTAGCGCCGCGTCGGCATTCTCTCACCCCCCCAAAAGCAGGTGACCGCCTTATTGGCGGGCACCTGCTTTTGTCTGTTGGATCAGGGAGCGTACCTGGGGAATAAAACGCTCGACGTCGGGGTTCTTTTGGAGTTTCAGGCTTTCCTGGTACTTTTCAAGGGCCTCGGAATAATTCTGGGCTCTGTAAAGGTCGTTTCCCTCCTGGACCAGTTGTTTGGCCCGAAGGGTGGTTCTCAGTCGCTCTATGAACTCCTTCAACTTGTCGTTCCTGCGGAGCTCGTAACTGGCCTCGTATTGCGCCAGGGCCCGAACGTACTCCTTTTTCTTGAAGAGCTCGTTGGCCTCTCGAATAAGGGCATCGGCCTGAGCGGAGCCCTCGGCTTTCCTGTCGTTCGATGACTCTGCATCGGGGCTGTAAAGCTCCTCCTCCATCCTGGAGGAGCCCTCTTGAGGCACGTCCTCGGACGCGGGCCTGGCGGGCTGGAGAATCCGGTTCAGGCGTTCGAGTTTCTCGAGCAGAGACTTGTTTTTAGGGGTCAGAGCGAGTGCCTTTTGGTAGTGTTCAAGGGCCTCGAGGGGTTTTTTGCCCCTGAGGGCGGCATCCCCCCTCCGGATCGCCTGTTCGGACGCCTCGAGCTCGGCTTTCCTCACGAAATCCTCGGCCGTTTTATTGGGGGCAAGAGCGAGGCTTTCCTTGTATTTTTCCAGTGCATCGGCCGGCCTTCTGCGTTTGACCAAGGCCTCGGCTTCGGCCCGCAGCTTCCGGGCCATTTCCTCGCGCTGTTCCTTTTCCCGCTTCATGACGAGGGCCTCCAGTTCCTCGTCATGCCAGAGCAGAAGGCTCTCCTTGTAACTTTTCAGAGCCTCTTTCGGTTTTTTTGCGTTCATTAGGGCATCGCCCTTCTTGCGAAGGGCCTGGGCCTTTTCCCTGAACTCCCTGTCCCCCTCGAGACGGTCCTTGAGGAGATCGATGTAGGTGGCCAGATAGGGGTCATTCAGATGACTCAGACTCTGCTCATAGAGATCGATTCCCTCGGCGATGCGTTTTTTGTCGATGCTCGCATTGGCCCTCCTCCTCAGGGAGAGGGCTGCGTTTCTTTTCTCGTCCTCCTCGAACAGGGACTTCGAGAGCTTTGCGATATCGAGGCTGACGGCCTCGTTGGGCTCGAAGAGAAAACTGTTGCGCAACTGAGCGAGGGCTCCGACCTTGTCTCCCGCCGCCATGGAAATTTCGGCGGCGGTCCTCAGGCGCAGGGCTTCGTGACGGCGGTTCTGAACCTCCCTTTCCCGAAGCTCAAGGGCGTGGCCCATCCTCTCCGTTGCCGCATCCTCCCACAGTTGGGATGCGCGCTCAAGGTTCGCCCTGGCGGCGCTCAATGCGTCCGTCCGGAGCTCCATGGAGCCTTCGGCCAAGAGACGGGCAGCCTTTGTTCGCCTGTCGAGTTGTGTCCTCATCTCGGGCAGTCCGGCCTCGATCTCCGAACTGAGAGGATCGAGGGTCGAGGCCCTTTCTCCCGTCCGTATGGCCTTGGCGAACTTCCCCTCCTCCCAGAGGGCGCGGGCCTGAAGCCACAGGCTCCAGGCCTGAGCGCGCCGGCGGCTCTGCTCCTCGTCCTTTTTGTCCGCAACGGCCAACAGCGGTGCTTCCACCCTGCCGAGCGGTATGTCGCGGCGGTCCTTGACGGTCACCGCGACCTTTCCCGTTCCTGTCCGGAGGCGGCGAAACACGGCAACGTTGTCTCGAGCCTTGACCAGCACGGTGTCGGCGTCCGATTCCCAAAGGTAACGGAGGGGCTCGGCGGGGAGGGGGCGGACCTCCGCATAGAATTCCACCTCGTCGGCGGTGCTCAGGCCCTGGGCCTCCACCAGGACCTTTCTCGCGTCGTCCCAAGACTGAACGGTGGCGTTCGCGGACGCCTGCACGATGCGGAGGTTCCATGGTTCGGCCGTCGTCGAGATTGTGCTGGAGGCCAGGGGCCCCCGTGCTCCCGGTTGCCGGACCACCAGAGTGGCCGTGACGGGAGAGTCGTCCGCCGGGTAAAAACGAAAAGCCCTTCCGCCGTCGACGGCCTGCTGCTCTTTGACGTTGCCCAGGATCCGCCACTCGAAGGCCAGATCCTTTGCCGTTGTCCAGGGGCCTTCCCCGACCCTGAACGTTGTCCGTTCCCCAACGAGGGGGATCTGAGGAGTCGTTCGAAGCTTCAGAGGTTCGGCGAGAAGGGCTGTGCGGCGTTGCCGCTCGGAGCGGCGCACGTCGAGTCGGCCGAGGTGGGCCTGTACGTCTGGAGAGACGACGAGGGAGAGGGAGGCCCTCAGCTTCTCCATCGCCTCCTCGAGCCTTTCTTCCCGCTCGAGGAGGATCCCCTCTTTGTAGAGGGATGAAGCCTGTTTCCGCCGGGCGGTTTGCTCGTCGATACGTCCTCTGAGAAGGCGGATGTCCGTTGAGACGGGGTCGGTCGGCCATACGGCATGGCTTTCGAGATAGAGCATCAGGGCCTGTTCCTCCCTGCCGGCGTCGAGGTGCTGCCCGGCCTTTGCGGAGAGTTCCGCGGCCCGTTCGATCCGTCCCTCCCGTTCCTGCAGGGCGTGTTCGATGCGGCGCAGGACCACCGGAAGAATGTCCAGGGAGGCGATATCGGCCCCCTGCCGTACGGCCGTAAGCGCCTCCGCCAGACGCCCCTGTCTTTCCAGCGTTTGGGCCGTTTCGAGGAGTTCGAGCGCCGCCGACTCGCGCACCTTCAAGTCCTCGAGACGCCGATCCAGGGCTTCGGCACGCTCCGACACCCTCTTGTCCTCCCATGCGGAAAGGGAGCGCCGGTAGCGGGCCTGGGCCTCCTCGAGATGTCCCTCCCTCTCGAGGGCGTCCCCTTCGCGGGCAAGGCGATCGGCCTGCTTTTTTCGCTCTTCGGCTCTGTCCAAAAGGGTTTTGACGCGTCGGACCGCTCGTTCGGTCCCCTCCTCCGCATACAGCTTCGACGCCTCGAGGTACTTTTCCAGGGCCTGGGAAAGCAGGGGGACGTCGAGCCGACCATCGGTGCCTTTGCGTTCCAGCTCGGACGCCTCCTCGAGAAGCGCCTCCGCGGTCGACCGGGCTCTTTGCCGGGCGTTCAGGTCCGACAGAATGCGTTTCTGATCCTGAATCGTCTCGTCCAAGGGCCAGATCTCCAGGGACTCCGCCATTTTCTTCAGCGCCCCTTCCAGTTCGCCCTGGGCCTCGAGCGCGAGGGCCGTGGCCCTTCGGGAACGGGCAAGCAGAAGCCTCTCCTCCCGGGCGCCTATCTTGCCCTCGAGGTCGATTTTTTCGGCGTTCAGTTCGGGGGTGAAGTTCAGACGAAGCCCCTGTTCGTACAGGCGCAATGCGGCATTCAGTTCCCCGCTCTTTGCGAGGCCCCGAGCCTCCTGAACCAGATGGGACGCCTTCTGAATCCGGGTGTCCCGTTCCTCCAGACGGCCCTTCAGCCGGGATATGTCCTCCGACACCGAGGGATGCTCAAAGAGGCTGTAGGCCTGCAGGTATTGTTCGAGGGCCTCGTTCAGTTTGCCGTCCCTCCAGAGGGAGGCGGCCACGGAGGACAGCTCCAGGGATTCGAGGCTCTTGGCCTGAGCGGCGCGAAATCCGGCCAGTTCTCCTTGAAGAAAGCCGGGGTCGGCCCCTCCATCCAGAAGTTTGTCGGCTCCGCGTTCCGCATGAAGCAGGGCTGCGTCCGTCCGCCCTTTTTTCCGGAGGTCGAGGGCCTCCTGCCATAGCTTCCAGCCCTCTTCCAGACTACGGCTTCTGCGCAGATCCTCGATGGAGAAGCGGATGTCGAAGCTCGCCTCGGCCCTTCCAAGCTCCGTGCCCTCCATGAGAAGGGAGAGAGCCACGTTCCCGATCCCGGGGGTTTCCCTGCGGACCAGGCAGGCCCGGGCATCCTGGGAGACGATCATCGTGCCCTCGTCCGGGATCCATTCGTATTGCAGGGCCGTTTGGGGCTCGGGGGAGAGCAGGGCCCTCATCTCGACCGTGTCCTCCATGGTCGTTCCGCGCTTCTCGATGGGGGATCGGGTTTGAGAATCCCAGACGAGGACGGGACTCTTTTGGGGGGAGCGGGCACGGATGGAGAGGTCGTAGGAGGCAGGGGAAACCGTGACCGAGCTGCGCGCCGCCTCGAGCCCTTCCGGATTCAGCAGGACGGCCGTAACCGTCAGCGGACGGGGTCTTGCCTCGTACTGAATGGCGTTGCCGTCCCGCGTCAGGAAACGTTCCCCCTCCCCGGACCAGCTCCAGCGGAGGGAATGGCGGTGATCTCCGGATTCGGGGAACCGGGCCCGGACGACTACGGTCCCGCCCGGAACGGGCGAGACCGGCTCGGCGGTGAGAAGGAGTTTCACGGAGGAAGGGCTCTCCCCGGATTGGGGCCATGCCGCGGTCGTGCAGACGACCAGAAAAAGGAGGAGGGGGAGGAGCAATCTTGTTTTCTTCATTGGGCGTAGCGTTCCTTTCGTGTCCGGAAAGTGAAGAGCTCATAGAAGCCCGTAGAGCGTCAGGGTCCCCATCTCGTCCCATTTCAGGACGAATTGCACCGGTTCCCGAATTTGGACGCTGGTGCGGATCGGGCGCAGAAGCTCCCCGGGCCCCTCCAGAAGATAATAGGTGAAGCGGTTCCGGTCTGCGGTGCGAAACTCCTCTCTGAGGGAAACGAAGTCGAGTTCGAGGTGCCGGATTTCGGTGCCGGCCTCGAGTATGGGACGCCAGGTCCGGCGGTCCTCTTCGGAGAGGATGGAGAGCAGCGCCGTCGAGAGGGGCGGCGTTTCGGCGGTGCCGAGGCCGCTCGTGTTGTCCTCCGGAGTCGCCGCGGAGTCGGCTTGGGATATCGGCCCCTCCTCCATTCGGACGACCCCCGTGCGCAGATAGTCTTTCAGGCTGGGTCTCGCTTTTCTAGCCATGATGCTCGCACCTCTCGAGAAATTCTGTTGCAACCCGCTCGTAGTCGCGTGCTCCGTTGCTCGCCGGATCGTAGGCGAAGACGGACATCCCCAAACTCGAGGCCTCTATCAGGCTGACGTTCTGGCGGACGTACGAGGAAAAAAACAGATTGCCGAAGAAATTTAGGACCTCTCCGGCCACCTCCCGGGATATGAAGAGATTGGGATTGTGGCGGGTCATCAATACCCCCAGCAATGACAGACGAGGGTTCAGGCGCTCCCGGAAGAGGGGAATGGCTTCGTTCAGAAGCCGAAGTCCGGCCAAGCTGTAAAAACCTCCGTCCATGGGGACGAGCAGGCGGTCGGAGGCGGTGAGGACGTTTCGCGTAAAGACCCCGAGCTGAGGAGGGCTGTCCAGCAGGATGAAGTCGTACCGCTCCGGGGCGACGAGGTCCAGGGCCTCGCGAAGAAGGGAGTCCTGGCCTATGGCACCCTCAGGACGCAATTCCACCATCACCAGGTCCAGAGTGCTGGGGACGACGTCCACTCCCTCCCGGCAGACCACCACCTCGTCCCACCGGGCGTCTCGGGAGAGCAGGTCGAAGATGTGCGGCGTTCCCGGAGCGACGGAGATGCCGAAACTGGCGCTGAGGTTGCTCTGCGGATCCATGTCCAGAACGGCGACCCTTTTGCCCGCCCTCGCCAGGGCGACGGCAATATTCTGGCAGGCGGTAGTCTTCCCGACCCCGCCCTTCAGATTGCAAAAACCTACGGTCAGCAAAGGAATCCCTCCCCAACGGAGCAGAAAACGGCCAGTCTACTTTCCCTGGTCGGCGGAGGAGAGATCGCGGCTGGCGGCGGGAAGCGATTTCTCGATCTGCTTGATGAATTTTTCGACCTCCGCATTGGGATGGACGGTCAGGCTCTCCTTGTATTTGGCCCAGGCCTGTGGGACATGCCCCTGCTTGTAGAGCGAGTTGGCCTCCTTGATGAGCTTGTTCGATGCCTGGACGGCCTCGTGTTCCTTTAGGGAGCGCTCTATCTTGCGTATCCACCCGCCCAGGGCCTGATCCTGCGAGATGGCGAAACTTTTGCGATATTGGGCCAGGGCCTCCCTGTAGCGTTTCTCTCCGTAAAGGGTGTCCCCTGCGCGCAGAAGACGTGCAGCATCGGCCTTCGTGCCGATTCCGAAATCCTCGGGGGTGCGAACGACCGAGTTTTGAGGCAGTGCGACCGTCTTTTCGATGTAGGCGATGCGCTTCTCCGCGTCCGGGGAGGGCCACATGAGCATGCTCTCACGAAATCTCAGGAGCGCCTCGGCCTCGTTTTTTTTCCTGTACTGCTCCACTCCCTCCCGGAAGAGGAGCGCCGCTTGTCTCTTGCGCTGGTTGAGGATATCCTCCAGCCTCTTGACGTGTTGGCCGAGAGCTTCGTCCGGGTTGAGCTCCAAACTCGATCTGTAGCTTGCGATGGCCTCTACGATCCTGCCGCTTTTTTCCTGCTTGTCTCCCTGAATGACCAGCTTGTCCGCCTCGGCGACGAGGGCCAGGCGTTGGGTGATGCGGGCCACGCGCTCCTCGACGGCCTCGGAGGGAACCAACTTCATGGCTCGGTTGTAGTATTCCAGAGCCTCCTGGAACTGTCCTTCCTGGTCGTAGGCGGATGCCGTATCCCTCAGCCACTCCGCCTCCTGACGCTGCAGGCGGATGGCGTTGACGGCCTTCTCGAGGGCCTCGATCTCCGTGTCGATATCCGGCATGGGCCACGCGATCTTGGCCCGCCGATAGGTCTTCAGGGCTTCGGCAAGCGCGTTCCTGTTCTTTTCGCCGCTTCCCCTCTCCTGAAGCTCCAACGAGCGCAGCACCCGGCCATAATTGACGCTCATGGCCTTGATGCCTCCGGAGATGTCGGGATCCTCCGGGACGGCTGCCGCGGCGCGTTTGGCCGTGTCCATGGCCTTGGCGTAGTCGCGCTGCTCCCACAGGGACTCCGCCTCCAACCAGGCCTCCCACGCTTTTTTCTGACGTGCGGAGTCCTCCAGACGGGAGGCGGGCAGTGTGATGGGGACGGTTTTGGAGGATGTGCCGAGGGTTATGCCCGCCGCATTGGAGACCCGCACCGTGACCTCGGCGTCCCCGACCTCGCTGCGCGCGATGGCGACCTCCGGCGAGCCGTCGTTGCTCAGGATGGCCGTCGAGGCGTCGGCGCCCCAGGAGAAATGGATCTCTCCGTCGTAAGGCGGCGTGAGCTCGGCCCGAAATCGAATGGGACGGCCGCTCGGGAGATCCTCCGTCGGACGTTCCTCCTTCGTGAGGACATCCCAGAGCAGGAGGGGGGCGGAGTCCAGCTTGACGATGCCGACCTCGAAATACTGGGGCTGAAGCGCGATGTCGGAGGACGCGACGACCTGTCCCTCTTGATTCCGGGCCAGGACCCTGACCTCGATCGGAAGGGGGTTCGTCGGCGTAAATGCGCATTCGGCGCCCTCTTTCCTCAGGAATATCGGTTTGACGTCACCGCTGACGGCCCACTCGAAGAGCATCTTCTGGGAGACGGCCGTCCCCCCCAGGGAAAGCACGATCTCTCGTCCGACGTAAACGTCCTCCTTCGGCATGACCTGGAGTTCCGAGGCCAAAACGGCGAGGGGGGAGGAGAGAACGAGAAGCAGCAGAGTCCCAAACGCGTGCAGAGCCTTGGTGCGAAGTTTTCGAGAGCCCATGAAAAATCCTCCTTTGTAAAGACAAGAATGCATATTGTTCTCGCTGAAACGGGCGACCGGACCGGGAAGCCGTTGTCCCCTCCATCGGGCTTTCAGGCAGGGGCCCGAGAACGGCCCCAGAATGGCAAAAACGGTTCAAAGCCTTCCTCAGCCCGAAGATTTTCGAAATGCGAGCCCCATGTCTTTGATTTTACGTCATCTTCAAAGGAAAATCCAACGTTGCCTGTCCTGAAAAAACAGGCTGTGATACAGTATGTGGGTTCTTCCTGCCCGAGAGCGGGAACATCCCCGGAAGGCTGCGGCCTTCCAGTGAGGAAGTGGAGAGCGTGCCGTCCTTCAAGTACTCGCGTCCCTGTTTTTCTCCGATGGGAGAGCGTGTTTACGAACTGATGCTGAGCCTCGTCGCCATTCCCAGCGTGACCGGATCGGAGGACGGCGGCGAGAATCGCTGTGCCCGATTCATCCACGATTGGCTTGCCCGCATCCCCTATTTTCGGGACAGGCCGTCCGACCTGCGCCTGGTGCGCTTGGAGGGGGATCCCCTGGAGAGGATGGCGGTCTGTGCGCTCCTCAGGGCCTCTCGCGAGACCCGCAGGACGGTGATCCTCACCGGGCACTTCGACGTGGTGGACACCGACATCTGCGGGCCGCTGCGTCCATGGGCCTTCGATCCGGAGACCTACACCGATCGTGTTGCCGGGCTTCGCCTGGCCGACGATGCGAGGCGTGATCTCGAATCGGGAAACTACCTTTTTGGGCGGGGCGTATCGGACATGAAGACGGGGATTGCCCTCAATTTATGTCTGATCGAGGATTATGCGTCCGAAAGGGACATCTTGGACTTCAACGTCCTGCTCCTTCTCGTCCCCGACGAGGAAGGGGACTCGGCGGGCATGCGCCTGTCCATCCCCACCCTGCTGGAGCTCCAGGAAGGGGAGGGGCTCGACTTCGTCGTCTGTGTCAATACGGAGCCCGTCCTGGAGCGTGGGGGCCCGGGAATCTACTACGGTACGATCGGAAAGATCATGCCTCTTTTCCTCTGTGTGGGGCGGGAAACTCACGTTGCGGACTACACCGAGGGCCTGAATTCGACGTTGATCGCATCCTACCTCAACCTTGCCGTCGAGGGCCATGGAGGGAGGGCGGAACGCTTTGGGGGGCAGAAATTCCCCCCCGATTGCTGTCTGCGCATGAGGGACCTTCGGGAGCGCTACGCCGTCACCCTGCCGGAGCGCACCGTCGTCTACTACAACTGCCTGACCGTAAGCCGAACCCCTGCGTCGATTCTGGAGAGCATGAGGGCCGATGCCGAACGGGCGCTTCGTTCCGCCTTCGAACATGTGGGGAACCGGGACTGGCCGATCCGGGTGCTGGACGTGGAGGAACTCGTCCGCAGGGCGGCGGAGGCCGCGGGAACGTCTCGGGATCGCTTGACGGACGAACTGCTCTCCGGGCTTTCCGCATCGGACGAGCGGGACCGCAACGTCGAATTTCTGTCGCGATTGCTGGATAGGACGGGAGAAAAGGGCCCCTTGGTCGTCGTAGGGTTTCTGCCGCCGTACTATCCCTCCCGCTTGAACGAGGGACGGACCGTCTGCGAACGTGCCGTCCGTCGGGCGGCCGAGGCCGTTCGGCTTTCGCTGGGGAAGCGGGGCTGGAGCTTTTCGGAGACCGAGATCTTTCAGGGGATATCGGATCTGAGCTATATGGGCTTTCGAGGAAGGGCGGAGGATATCGCCCCTGTGGCCGCCAATATGCCTCTGTGGGGCCGCGGCTATGACATCTCCCTTGAGGACCTGAGGCGCCTGGACATTCCCTCCGTCCTTCTGGGGCCGATGGGGGCCGACGACCATAAAATTACCGAGCGGGTCGAGCTGGACTACTCCATGAACGTCCTGCCCGAGGTGGTCAAGGAGTTCTTGTCCGTCGCCGTGCGCGAGTCCTTCACCGAGGATGGAGAGGGCCTGAAACGTCCTTGAAAACGGCATGACGTCTTTCGTTTCGGTCTTTTTTGAGTTAAAATGCCGGATAGCGGGTGAAGGGAGCCTTGTTCGCCTCCGTTCCCCGCTCTTTTGTGGGCCGCGGCGTTTTGTTCCGTCCGGATTTTTCCTCGCAGGACGTCCGCGCCGGGGACTTTTGACTTGCGGCGTATCTACGCACGTGGTTGATGTAACGGAAGGCAGAGGCTTCTGCCACTTTTGCGGAGGTGAATGGGGATGCGGCTTCTGACCCGATCCGATTTCGACGGATTGATGTGTGCGGTGCTTCTCAAGGAACTGAACCTTTTCGACGAGAAAAAATTCGTCCATCCCAAGGATATGCAGGACGGTCTGATCGAGGTCACGAGCAACGACATCCTTGTGAACATCCCCTATGCTCCGGGGTGCGGCATGTGGTTCGATCATCATACCAGCGAGGATGCGCGCGGGTTGATGCATCAACACAAGTATGTCGGCGCGTCCTGGCCCGCCCCGAGCTGCGCGAGGGTCATCTACGAATACTACGATGGAAGCCGGGGGCGCCTCGCCCGTTTCGACGAGATGGTGGTGCAGGCCGACAAGTGCGATTCCGCCAATTTTTCAAAGGAAGAGGTTCTGGACCCAAAGGGCATGGTGCTTCTCTCCTTCATCATGGATCCCCGGACCGGTTTCGGGCGTTACCGTGATTTTCGGATCTCCAACTATCAGCTCATGGACTGTCTGATCGATCATCTTCGGGACATGACGGTGGAGGAGATCATGGAGCTCGAGGATCTTCAGGAACGGATTCGCCTCTATGACGCCCATCGGGAGTCCTTTTCCCGGCTGATGACTGAGCATTCCCGGGCCGAGGGCAGTGTCGTCGTGACGGACCTTCGCGACATCGACGATGTCTATGTGGGAAACCGTCACATCATCTACGCGCTCTACCCGGAGCAGAACGTCTCGGTTCGCGTCTTCGACGGCAAGGACAAGAAGAACTGCGTGTTTTCGGTGGGCTACAGCGTCCTGAACCGAACGGCCACCGTAGACGTGGGCAAATTGATGCTGAAGTACGGCGGTGGCGGCCATCGCCGGGTGGGGACCTGTCAGGTTCCCTACTCGGAGGCGGACCGGGTTTTGGGCGAGATGCTCGAGGAGATCAACGCCCAGAACTGGCAGATGGTGAGCATCTCCGGTCTGGAGTCGTTGTAGCGTTTCGAAGGAACGAAGGCGGGCCCATCCCGAAGAAGGAGGGGCCCGCCGCGTATGTTCCGGCTCGCGTTTTCGTCCCTAACGGCAGGGATTCTTCACGAACGTCGATCCCTTTGCCTTACAGATCGGGCAGGCGTCCGGGGCCGAGCCCTCCTGAACGAACCCGCAGATGGGGCAGAGGAACCAGTCACTGTCCTTATCCTTCAGGGAGGCCAGGTTCTCCAAGGCCTTTTTGTACAAGCCTCCGTGGACCTTCTCCGCCTCGTTGGCGAAGTGGAAGCTCCTCTTCGCGGCCTCGTGTCCCTCGGCCTCGGCATCCTTGATGAAGCCGGGGTACATGGTGGAGAACTCGTAGACCTCCCCATCCAGAGCGTCCTTCAGGTTGGCGGCCGTATCCTTGATCCCGCCCATGGTCCGGAGATGGGCGGTCGCGTGCAGCGTCTCCGCCGATGCGATGGCCCGGAACATCTTGGCGATGCCGGGGTAGCCCTCCTTGTCCGCCTGGTCCGCGAAGGCAAGATACTTCCTGTTCGCCATGGACTCGCCGGCGAACCCCTCGTTCAGATCCTTCATGGTCTTCTCATACATGGTGGAACCCCCTTAAGGAATTTCTTCCCCGCGTCCGCTCCTGTTCGGGGCGGGGAAGGATGAAGCCCCTATAGAATACGGGAATCGTGCGGAAAAGTCACCCCCCGGGTCGTGGGGTGTGAGGGGTGCGAGGCCTTCCCAACAGCGTGTCGTAGAGGATCTCGTGCTCCTTGAGAAGCCCTTCGATGCTCCATCGGGGATCGGGCAGCGGCTTTTCCCCGAAGGGGGCGGCGACCGCCACGAGCATGGCCGCTGCCAGGGCGGCGGAGTTGCCGACAGGGTAGAGAGCGCCGCGAGAGGGGTCCGTGACGAGATCCCGGATTCCCCGAGCATCCGCGCCCAGGACGGGGATGCCCAGGGCGATGGACTCCATCGCGCTCCGGTTCAGTCCCTCCCGCTCGGAGGGAAGGATGGTCGCCCTCGAGGCCAGCATCAGCAAGGGGATGTCGGACCGCTGTCCCAGAAAATGGACCTGCGGGGCGATACCGAGTTTTTGGGCGCGGCCCCTCATCGCCTCCTCAAGCGGCCCCCTTCCGGCGAAGGCCAGGTGGAAGTCCCGCCTTCCGGTCTTGGCCAGGGCGTCCAGGGCGTCCCGATGCCTCTTGCCCGGGTTGAACTCCGCCACCATCAAAAAGAGCTCGTCCCCCGGCGCGAGGGCGAGCTCCTCGTAGAGCTCGCGTATCCCCGCCACCGAAACGGAGTCCGGGGACCAGCGCTTCAGGTCCAGGCCGATTCCGGGCAAGTGGGTCAGCCTCTCCGGGGCGATGATGGAACGGTCGAGGACGGCATGCCGGTCCTCCTCGTTGATGACGATCATGTGGTCGGTCCAGCGCGCGGCCCTGCGCTCCAACTCCAGATAGAGGCGGTTTTTCAGGGGGGAACCGCCTCTGTGGAAGTGGAAACCGTGTGCGGTGTAGACGATCCTCGGCCGGACTTCTGCGGGCAGCCCCCTCAGTGCCATGCGCGTCACGAAGGAGGCGACCGGCGTGTGAACGTGTACGATGTCGTACTTCTCGCGAGCCACGAGGTTGCGGATCGCGTCGTTCATGGGGCGGATGCCCCTGAGCGCCCAGGGCTTTCGTGAAAATGGGGCCTCGTGGCAGGCGTCGAAGGCCTCCAGACAATCCGGACAGGATGCGGCGCCCCGCGACAGGGCGTCCACCCTCCACCCCAGCGACCTGAAATGCCGGGCATAGGGAAGCAGAAAGGCCCGGAGCGTGGCGGCTACGGTGGTGACGATCAGAAGTCTTGGCATGGAAGTCCTCCTCCCGATTCTGCATTGACGCTGACGTTCGGTTTCGAGGGGCTTCGGATCGGTTTTGCGGGGTTGCCGACCGCAACGCAGTCGTCCGGCACGTCGTCGATGACGATTCCCCCCATCCCCACGGTCGATCGGGATCCCACGGTCCTTCCCTGCAGGATGGAGGCTCCCGCACCGATCAACGTCTCCTCTCCAATGACGACGTTGCCCGAAATGCTGGCGTGGGGCATGACCGAACCGAAGCTGCCGATGGAGGAATCGTGCGCGACGTAGGCTCCGGTATTCAGGTAGACGCAGTGCCCCAGAGCGACGTTGAGGGAGACGAAACACATGGGGAAGATCACGAGGCCTTCTCCCATCCGGGCGGGGGCTGTGATCTGAGCCGTTCGGTCGATGACGTTGGGAAAGTGAACGTGGGCGCATTGCTTGAGCTTCTGGTAAATTCTTTTTTTGGGCGAAGGCGCACCGATTCCCAGAACGACGTCCAGCGGCTTTCCGAATTGACGAATGAAGCGGATGTCCCCCAGGACCTCCAGGTTTCGCCAGATGGTGCCCGAGTGGGGGACATCGTCCACAAAACCCAGGAGGTTCCAAACGTAATGCTGTTCGTTGATTCGCCGGACAACCTCGGCAATCTCTCTTCCCAGCCCTCCGGCCCCGTAGATGACGAGATCGTGCATCGTTTCAACTCCCCCGAAACCGTGGCATGGTCGCCTCCCCGGGGGAGGAGATGCCCTCGCGCCTCAGGACCTTCCATGCCGTAATCGCCAAGATCTTTGCATCCAGCCAAAACGTGCGGTGCTCCACGTACCATACGTCGAGCTCGAACTTCTCCTCCCAGGTCAGTGCGTTCCGTCCGTTGATCTGCGCCCAGCCGGTAATGCCCGGCTTGACGGAGAGGCGTTTCCTCTGGCGTTCGTCGTAGAGCGGCACGTAATCCAGAAGCAGCGGGCGCGGCCCCACCAGGCTCATGGCGCCGCACAGGACGTTCCAGAGCTGGGGAAGCTCGTCCAGGCTGCTGCGCCTCAGAAAAACGCCCAGGGGCGTCAGCCGGTCGGCGTCGGGCAGGAGCGAGCCGTCCCCGTCCCGCGCGTCCGTCATGGAGCGGAACTTGTAGAGCCGGAAGGGCCGTCCCCCAAGTCCGGCGCGGAGCTGCGAGAAGATCGCCGGCGGCCCCATGCGGCGCCGGATGGCCAGCGTCAGCAGAAGAAACACCGGGGAGAGAAGAAGCAGGCCCAGGAAGGAGCCCGTCAGGTCCACGAGGCGTTTCAGCATCGGGCCAAAACCGCTCCGTCGAGCGCTTCGAGGACCGCCGCGATCACACGGTCCTGCTGCGCCTCGGTCAGCCCGGAGCCCGAGGGCAGACAAAGGCCCCGGGCGAAGAGCTCCGCGCAGACGTCCCGGCCCTCCTCGTGCGGCCAGTACCGCGCTCCCTCGAACACGGGCTGGAGGTGCATGGGCTTCCAGAGGGGACGCCCCTCGATGTTGTGAGACGCGAGATGCTCCAACACCGCCAGGGGGGAGACGCGGAGCGGCTCCTCCAGGGTCAGCGTCGTGAGCCAGCGGTTGGAATGGCTCCAGGAGGGCTCGGGCATGAAGCGCACGCCCTCGACCTTCCCAAGGGCCTCGATGTAGCGGTCGAAGATGCGCCGTCGGGCCGAGACCCGATCGTGCAGGTGCGCCGTCTGGCCGCGGCCGATGCCCGCCAGAACGTTGCTCAGACGATAGTTCCACCCCAGGGTCGTGTGTTGATACCAGGGGGCGGATTCGCGGGCTTGGGTGGCGAGAAAACGGGCGCGCTCGATGGCCTCAGCATCGTTGGAGAGGAGCATCCCGCCGCCCGAGGTCGTGACGATCTTGTTGCCGTTGTACGAGAGGATGCCGAAGGATCCGAACGATCCGCAGCGGCGTTCCCCGTAGAGCGATCCCAGGGACTCCGCCGCATCCTCGACGACGGGGACGCCGTGACGGGCACAGAGCTCCAGCAACGGGTCCATGTGGCAGCTTTGCCCGTAAAGATCGACCAGGACGACCGCCTTGGGCTTCCGCCCCCTTTCTGCGGCATCCAGCAGGGCCCTCTCGAGCGCCCTGGGGCTCATATTCCACGATTCGGGCTCGGAGTCGATGAAGGCGCACTCCGCGCCCTTGTGAAAGAACGGGGCGATGGAGGCCGCGAAGGTGAAGGATGAGCAAAGGACGAGGTCGCCTGGCCGAATGTTCAGAAGTTCCGCGGACAGGTGCAGGGCCGCCGTCCCGGAGGACAGGGCCAGAGCGGAGCGGACGCCCACCAGCTCGGCCGTCTCCCGCTCGAAGGCCTCGACGTGGGGCCCCAGCGGTGCGATCCAGTTCGACGCGAACGCCTCGCCGACCCTTTTCAGCTCGTCCCCGCTCATGTGCGGCGGTGAAAGGTAGATACGTTCCTGCGGCGCCAGAGGGATCACCTCTTCCTTTCAACAAAAAACTCGCCCCGGCGGTCCTTCAGGGGCCGAGACGGGGGGATCGTCCGATTTCATCACGGATGAGTTTATCGCATCTCGCGAGAAAATCAAAGCTGATGCCCGTTGGCGCATTGCTTAATACGACAAACGGCGTATTGCGGGTACAGGAGCGCGACTCTATAATTTGGTCATTAAAGGTCAAATTATTTTCAGGGGTGAAGTCAGATGGATTTCAATAAATTGACGCGGAAAAGCCAGGAGGCTCTGGCCGAGGCTCAGGGTATCGCAATCGGCTTCAACAACCAGGAGGTGAATGTCGAGCACCTGCTGTTGGCGTTGCTTCGGGACGGAGAGGGCCTGATTCCTCGGATGCTCCGGCGGATGGACGTCGACCCGCAGACGCTGGACAAGCTCGTGACGGACGAGGTCGCCCGTTTCCCCAGGGTGACGGGCGGCGGGGTCGAGGCGGGGAGGGTGTACGTCACCGCACGTCTCAACAAGCTCCTGACCAGGGCCGAGGAGCGGGCCAAAAAACTGAGGGACGAGTACGTCTCGGTCGAGCACCTGTTTCTGGAGATGCTCGAGGAGGGCTCGGCGACCAATCTGGGAAAGATCATGAACCGTCTGGGGATCACCTCGGACCGTTTCCTGAAGGGCCTCACGGAGGTGCGCGGCTCTCAGAGGGTGCAGAGCGCCGATCCCGAGGCCTCCTACGAGGCGCTGGAGAAGTACGGGCGCGACCTGGTGGCGATGGCCCGAGAGGGCAAGCTGGACCCGGTGATCGGACGGGACGACGAGGTGAGGCGCGTCGTCCGGATCCTCAGCCGCAAGACGAAGAACAACCCCGTCCTGATCGGGGACCCCGGGGTCGGCAAGACGGCGATCGTCGAGGGGCTGGCCCAGCGCATCGTCCGGGGCGACGTCCCGGAGGGACTCAAGGATCGGACGGTCTTCGCGCTGGACATGGGGGCTCTCGTCGCGGGGGCGAAGTTCCGCGGCGAGTTCGAGGAGCGCCTCAAGGCGGTGTTGAACGAGGTCAAACAGAGCGATGGACGCATCATCCTCTTTATCGACGAGCTCCACACGATCGTCGGCGCCGGGGCTGCCGAGGGGGCGGTCGATGCCGGAAACATGCTCAAGCCCATGCTGGCGCGCGGGGAACTGCACTGCATCGGCGCGACAACCGTAGACGAGTACCGCAAGTACATCGAGAAGGATGCCGCGCTCGCCCGCCGTTTCCAGCCGGTGGATGTGGAGCAGCCGGATGTGGAGGACACGATATCGATCCTCCGGGGCATCCGGGAGAAGCTCCAGGTGCATCACGGGGTACGGATTCGGGACAATGCGCTTGTTGCGGCGGCGACACTTTCCAACCGCTACATCACGAACCGCTTTCTGCCGGACAAGGCCATCGACCTGGTGGACGAGGCTTGCGCGATGATCCGGACGGAGATAGACTCCCTGCCGTCGGAGCTGGATGCGGCCTCCCGGCGCGTGATGCAGCTGGAGGTCGAGGAGGCGGCCCTGAGGCGCGAGGTGGACGCGGCGTCGGCCGAACGCCTGAAGGCGCTTCAAAAGGAGCTCCAGGAGGCGCGTACCGAGGCGGATGCCCTGCGGGCCCAGTACGAGGCGGAGAAGGGGGCCATCTCTGGGATCAGGGAATTGCGCAGCCGAATCGACACGGTCAAGGCCGAAATCGGGAAGGCCGAGCACGAGTACGATCTCAACAGGGTCGCGGAGCTTCGTTACGGAGAGCTCCGGAAGCTGGAGGACGAGCTGAGGGCGAAGGAGGAGGCCGCAGAGGGGGAAAGCGTGTCCGGACGCCTTCTGCGCGAGGAGGTCACCGAGGAGGAGATTGCCGACATCGTCAGCCGCTGGACGGGCATCCCCGTCACTCGCCTGGTGGAGGGCGAGAAGGAGAAGCTGCTCAAGCTCGACGAGGTGCTGCATCGCCGCGTGATCGGGCAGGACGAGGCCGTGGCGCTCGTCGCCGATGCGGTGCTCCGTGCCCGGAGCGGCATCCGGGACCCCAGGCGTCCCATCGGCTCCTTCATTTTCCTGGGCCCTACCGGAGTGGGGAAGACCGAGCTGGCAAAAACCCTCGCCGAGGCGCTTTTTGACAGCGAGAACAATCTTGTGCGGATCGATATGTCCGAGTACATGGAGAAGCACGCGGTCTCGCGCCTTGTCGGCGCGCCCCCCGGCTACGTCGGCTACGACGAGGGGGGGCAGCTTACGGAGGCCGTACGGCGCCGTCCCTACTCCGTCATCCTTTTCGACGAGATCGAGAAGGCGCACCCGGACGTCTTCAACGTCCTGCTCCAGATCCTGGACGACGGACGCGTCACGGACAGTCAGGGCCACGTGGTGGACTTCAAGAACACCGTCGTCATCATGACGAGCAACATCGGGGCGGCAAGTCTTCTCGAGGGGATCACCCCGGACGGGGCTATCCCCGAGCAAACGCGGGATGCGGTTATGAGCGCGCTTCGCGGCTCCTTCCGCCCCGAGTTCCTGAACCGGGTCGACGACATCGTGATCTTCAGGCCCCTGAGCCGGGACGAAGTGCGGCGGATCGTCCGCCTTCTGCTTCAGGACCTTTCCGCGCGTCTGGCCGAGCGGCAGATCACGCTGGACGTCGATGAGGATGCCGTGGATTTCATCGCAGAGGCCGGCTACGATCCCGTCTACGGCGCGCGTCCGCTCAAGCGCTATCTGATGCGCAGTGTGGAGACGAAGCTCGCCCGGGCATTGATCGCCGGCGGCGTGAGGGATGGATCGTCCGTAGGGATCGGGATGAAGGACGGAGAACTGGCGTTCCGCTTCGAATAGCGTTGCGGGGTCATGGGGAGGCCCTTTGCGAAGGGTGTCCCCATGGACCCTTGGGATGCGTTCCGGATGGCCTTGTGGTAAGCTAAAGATGCGGCGAAGCATGTCTGGAGGTTTTGGGGTCCATGCGACTTGCTTGAAGGAGGGAGCGGTTTGATCTTTGAGTTGATGTCCAACGGAACGACGGCCCAGTTGCCGCAGGCGCCCCTCCCTGAGGGGATCCCCGAGCCCGGAGGTCCCTTTGTGTTGCTTTTGTTGCCATACAATCGGTACCTTCTGGGTTGTTCGCCGAAAGGGGGGCTCGAGCGCTGGATATGGGGCCGGCCAGGCGGAGAACCGGAGGAATTGTTCCTCTATGAGGATAGGGAGCTGGTCCTCACCTCGAAAGAAGCGACCCTGGCGGTCCTTTCCCCGGAGATCGTCGAACGTCTGAGGTCCGCGCTGCTCAGCCAGGCAGAGCCTCCCGGCGATCATCTCTCGGCGGTCCTCATCCTCAGGGGGCTGATGAGGGAGCATGCGGCTTTTTCCGACGGAGTCCCGTTTCGGAGCGAGGGGGCCTTTGTTCGGTTCATGGAGGAAGACGAAAGCCTCCGCAAGTGCTATTGGGCCCTGCGCTTCGCGCTCGCCCGGGGGGAGTTCGACGCCGTGGTTCGGCTCCGGGCCTGGCTCAAGGCGGGGCCGCAGAATTTTTCCGCGCAGGAAACTCCGGCCAGGATATGGTTTTCCATTTTGGACCTCCCGTGCGAAAAGGACCTTTCGGAGCTCGAGTCCCTGTCGTTCTCCCGGGAGGACCTCCAGCACATGGTCTCTCAAGACACGGTGCCGCTGCTCCTGTTCAATCCCCGTTCCGGGTACCTTATCCTGTCGCGGTTCGGGTCCCGGGAACGGGCGGCCTTCCAGCTGTGGGTCTACCTGTCCGCGGCGCTTTGGGGCGAGCTGCGGGAGCGCCGCAAGCTTTCCATGAGGGAGTTGCTGCTTGCGGTGTGGGGGGATTTCGAGGTCGCCCAGGCTCAGCTTCAGCGGGCCCGCTACATGCCGAGCCCGGGAAATACGGTCTCCGTAGTTTAGAATCGACCCTTGGGGTTGGGAAGGGCGTCCGCCGGCGGAGCGTCGCGGGGCCCCCGGCGTCCGTTCAGGATGTCCGGGGGCTTTCCCATCGGGGCTCTTAAGGGTAGAATTTTCGTATGGGCTCTTAGGCGGAGCGGTGCGCTCCTGCCGAGACGGGAGGGGGAGGTTCGGTGACCGCGGGAAGGTTTCTGGCGTACGACGCGGAGAACTATTACAGACAAAGGGGATGGCTTCTGGGCCTGGGCAAGTGCGGGGGCAAGGCCAAAGGGCTTGCCTTCGCCCATACGGTGCTCTTCGAGTCCGAGTTGGCGAAGAAGGTCGAGCTGCCGGCCCTCAGCCATGTCATTTCCACCGAGATCTTCGAGGACTTCTTGAACGCCAACGGGCTGAGCGATCTCTACGGCGAGGAGGACTGGGACGTCACGCGAGAACGTTTTTCCAGGGGCGTCTTCTCCGATGCGTTGAAGCGAGACCTTGTACGGATGCTTCGCGATTTCGAGGTTCTGGGCAATCCTCCTCTGGTGGTTCGTTCCAGCTCGCTGATGGAGGATTCCGTCGACTTGGCCTTCGCGGGAAAATACGATTCCTTCTTCTCCGCCAACGTTCGGGATATGGACTGGCGCATGGCCAAGCTGGAGGAGTGCATCCGTGCGGTATGGATCTCCACGTTCAACCCCTCGGCCAGAAAATACCGCGCCAAGCACGGAAAGACGCATCGTGACGAATCCATGGCCGTGATCGTCCAGTCGATGGTCGGCAAGGATCGCCACAACCTCTACTACCCAAAGCTTGCGGGCACGATCTTCTCCCGCATCTTTCGGCGTCCCTCGCCCCGAATCCAGAAGGAGGACGGGCTGATGTGCATCTGTTTCGGGATCGGCACCCGAGCGGTCGATCGCGGAGCAGCCCGCAGCTTCTACCTGACCAATCCCGCCCTCCGCCCCTCGGGCAACTCTCCGGAGCGTATCGCCGGGTCCAGTCAGGAGTTTTTCGACTACATCGATCGGGAGGAGGGAACTTTCAAAACCGGCTTCATGCGGGATTGGATGACCTCGTTCACCAACAATCACAGGGATCTCGACCAGTACATCGAGCTGTACGACGAGGACAGCAACACGCTCCTCCCTTTCAGCGTCCATTCCATGATGTCCGGCCTGCGCCCCCTGGTGACGTTTCCGAACTTCCACCGAACGCAGACCTATCTGTTCGACCTCGTTCGGGATCTGATCCGGACCATGGAGGAGGGCCTGGGACTCCCCGTGGATATGGAGTTCACCTACGATACTTCAAGCCGTGACTTTCGCCTGGTCCAGATGCGTCCTCTGACCCACTTTCAGGAGATGAGCCGTGTCGTGGTGCCCGAGGTGCCGCAGGACAAGGTCGTCTTTCGCGGGGACCGTATGGTGAGCAACGGACGCCTGCGCAACATCCCCTGTCTGGTCTACGTCGACCCCGTCAAATATATGGACCACTGGGATCCCGGCGGGGTGGCCCGGGCGGTCGGGCGGCTCAACGATTCGCTCAGGGGAACGCGCTACATCCTGGCGGGGCCCGGACGGTGGGGCAGCCGCAATCCCGCGATCGGCGTTCCGATCCAGTACGCGGATATCTACAACTGCAGCTGTCTGGTGGAGCTGAGTGCGCCCCAATTCAACTTCAGTCCCGAGCTGTCCTACGGTTCCCACTTCTTCCTCGACATGGACTCCGACAACATTCTGTACCTGCCCGTATTCTCCGGGGAGAACGGCAATTTCTGTGCCTGGGATTGGCTTGAGGAGGCCGAGTACGAGACCGGCGAGCATCCGTCCGTCCGCATCTATCGGGACAACTTCTTCGTGTTTCTGGACGGGGAGAGCGAGAACGGGCTGGTGTGCAGAGGGGGGCCCAGGGACTATGCCTGGCGGCAGAACGGGACCGTCTGATGCCGGGTGAACCGGGGACGAGGGGGACGCCTTCGGTGGATGCCCTGCGGCGACGTGCCCTTGCGGTACGCCGCGACATCGTCGGCATGCTCAAGATGGCGCGCGCCGGCAGCCTGCTCCCCCCTTTCTCGGCAGTGGACATCTTGGTTTGGCTCTATGGAGGGATATTGAAGGTCTGCAGCGAAGCGCCGCTCGAGCCGGAGCGCGATCGCTTCGTCCTGAGCCGGGCTTCGGCCGCCCCGGCGCTTTATGCGGTGCTGGCGGAAAGAGGGTTCTTCGAACGGGATGAACTGTGGGGCTACGGGCGTTTGGGCAGCCTGTTGCAGGGCACGCCGGAACCGCGTCGGACGCCCGGGGTCGATGTGTCCTGCGGGGCCCCGGGGATGGGCGTGGGCATCGCCTTGGGGCTCGCCCTGGCCCTGAAGGACTGCAGGCCCGGCGCGAACGTTTGCTGCCTGCTTGGGGCGGAGGAGCTGAGGGCCGGCTCCACATGGGAGTCGTTGGACAGGGCCCTGGCGTCGCCCCCGGCCAATTTGACGTTGATCGTGGAGCATGCGCGCGTCCCCGAAAAAGTCGGGGACGCATTCGGGTCCCCGGAGCTCGCATCGCGTCTCTCCTCGCTGGGCTGTGACGTCCGGTGTGCGGACGGGCACGATTACGATTCCTTGACGGAGGCCTGGGCGTCTCTTTCGAAGGATCGGCTGCGGGTGGTCCTGGCATGTACGGTCCGAGGAAAGGGGCTGCCCCCTCTGCGTGAGGGAGTTCTGAACGACACGAGCATCCTGGACCACCAGACCACGGAACTTCTGCTTCGGAGCCTGGAGGCCGTGTCGTCGTGAAGGATGCCGAGGCGAGTGGGATGGACTGCAACGCAGTTTTGCGGGAGGCCTTTAAGGGAGAGGAAGAGTTTGCCGGGCTTGCCCTGCTGGGCTCCGGCGCCGGGGAGGAAGATGCCGATGGCCCCGGAGCTGCGGAACAGAGCCTGGTTTTGATGGCCGCGGGAATGGCCTGCGGTGGGAAGAGGGTTGTGGTGTCGGCCTGTTCCTCGCTCCTGATCG
This sequence comes from Fretibacterium sp. OH1220_COT-178, assembly GCF_003860125.1. NCBI lineage: Bacteria > Thermotogati > Synergistota > Synergistia > Synergistales > Aminobacteriaceae > Fretibacterium > Fretibacterium sp. OH1220_COT-178. The sequence continues at coordinate 54,659 of NZ_RQYL01000003.1, forward strand.
GCCGGGCCTACGAGCAGATCCGTTCCGCAATTGCCCTTCCCTCCCTTCCTGTCTGTCTGGTGGGGCGGGATTCGGGATTCGGGGCCGGGTACGCCGGGGGTGCGCGGCAGATGTTCGAGGATGTCGCCCTGATGCGTTCTCTGCCCAACATGAAGCTGCTCGTCCCGGCGGACGGCCGCTCGGCCGTGACGCTTCTTCGCGAAGCCGTCAGGCAGGGAGGCCCTTCCTACGTGAGGTTGGGTGCGGAGGGGGGCGAACCATGTTCCGCCGAGGAGCCGCGCCTGCGTCTGGGGGGGATGCGCGTTCTGCGGCAGGGGACGGACATCACCCTGTGTGCGTATGGTATCATGGTCGGCGAAGCCTTGAGGGCCGCCGACGTTTTGGCTCAGCAGGAGATTCAGGCCGAGGTCATCGACTGCTACAGTCTCGCTCCGTTTCCGGCTCGCCCATTGCTGTCCTCCCTGCAGCGCACGGGATGTTGCGTCACTGCCGAGGAACATTTTTTGCCCGGCGGGCTTTTCGAGACGGTGGCGGGATTGGCCGCTAGAGAATACCCTGTTCCGGTACAGCCGGTTGCGGTTCGGTCCGGATTCGGTCAGAGCGGTGCCCCCCAGGACCTGAAAGGTTACTATGGTCTGACAGCGGCGCAAATTGTCAGTGCCGCTGTTTTGGCTTGGACTCGTCGACGGCGGTAGCGTCGGTCCCGCGCGCCGGAGACCAACTTCGAACTGAAGAGGGGACTTGTCCGAATGAAGATCAGTTTTTCGGGGATCACCAAGATTTTCGCCCCCGACATCATCGCTCTGAGGGATGTGAACCTCACCATCGAAAAGGGAGAGTTCGTCTATATCGTCGGAGCCACGGGGTCCGGGAAGTCGACGCTTTTGCGCCTGATTACGCGTGAGCTTCTGCCCTCCCGGGGCAACGTGTTCGTCGACGACGTCAATCTTCGCAAGATGAGGACGGCGGACATTCCCTATTACAGAAGAGACGTCGGGCTGGTGGCCCAGGATTTCAAACTGATTCCCCACCTCACCGTCTACGAGAATGTGGCCTTCGTCATGGAGGCCATGGCCGTCCCGAGCAAGATGGTGGAGTACCGGGCGAACAAGGTCATCGAGCAGGTGGGGCTTTGGCGCCGGCGACACATGAAGACCACCCAGCTTTCGGGCGGCGAGCAGCAGCGGGTCGCCATTGCTCGTGCCCTGGCGAATTCGCCGTCGCTTTTCATCGCGGATGAACCGACGGGAAACCTGGATTTCCGGACCGCTGCCGACGTGATGAAAATTCTCTTTGCGATCAATGCGGCGGGGGTGACGGTCGTGATGTCCACGCACAATCATTACATCGTCGACTCGTGCCGCCAGAGGGTCGTCGAGCTCGAGGCCGGTCGGCTGATTCGGGACGAGAAGGCCGGGAGGTACCATTTGGATGACGACTTTTAAATATATTCTGAGGGACATGGGACGTCTTATCGTCCGTCATTGGGTTTTGGGGTTGCTCACCCTCGTCACGGCCTCGGTGATGCTCTGGATTTTGGGGCTGACGACGCTCTTTGCCCTGAACATAGAGACCTTCCTGACCAAGCTGGAGGGCGAGCTGGTGGTCCAGGTTTTCCTCAAGAAGGGCAGCGAGGTGGAGCGGGTTGCGGAACGCATCCGGCTCATGAAATCGGTGGCGGACCTCCAGGCATTCTCCCCGGACGAGTCCCTGGCCAAGCTTCAGGCCAAAATGGGAAGTCAGACGCGGGCTCTCTCGCAGATCGGTGCGAACCCCATTCCCTGGAACTTCAAGGTTCGTGTCCGCAGCGCAAGGGATGTCGATCCCCTGGTTCGGAACCTCATGGCGATGCCGGAAGTCGACGACGTGATTTATGCGGGGACCGTCGTCCAGAGGGTTTCGGCGCTTTCGCGTGTGGCCTCGCGTGTGGCCATGATGATGTTTGCCCTGTCGATTGTCGTTACCTCGTTGGTGGTCTACAACACGATTCACATCTCCCTCTACTCGCGCCGGGAGGAAATTGGCATCATGTATCTCGTAGGGGCGACGCGGAGCTACATCGCCACGCCCTTCGTGCTGCAAGGGACCCTTCTGCTTCTCCTGGGCGCGGTTGCAGCGGTGGCCGGGCTCGTTTTGACCTATCTGCCGGGCATTCGAATTCTGCAGGAGAACCTTCCTTTTCTCTCCCTGGCAAACGATCCTCAGTTGCTCGGCCGTTTCTGCGTGCTCCTGGTGAGTTTTGGGGCCACGTTGGGCTGGGTGTGCAGCTGCATCGTCGTGGCACGCTTCATGCATGCCGCGACGACGCCCCAGTGATACGGGGGCGTCGCTTTGCGCTCCAGGTTTTGTCTGTTTTTGGGCCTTTTGCTTTCGGCGGGAACTCTCCTTTTTGCGCTCCCCGCCAGGGCTGCCGTGTCGGATATCGACGCCCGGATTGCCGAGGAGGAGCAAAGACGCAAGAGGCTGGAGGGGCGGATCAGCGATTACCGGACCCGTATTCGGGAGCTGACCACCAAGGTCGACACGCTTCTGGGACAGATCGATCGGCTGCAGCAGAACGAGGCGGTTGCGGGGCAGGAACTCTCCCTGCTCGAACTCCAAAGGCGCAAGGTTCAGGAGGACATCGCCTTTTTGAACGCCGAGATGGCCCGCGAGCGGATAAAGCTGAACGAGCTCGTCGACCGGCTGCAGAACAGAGTCGTGGACATGTACAAGTATGGGGAGACGGAGGAGTTGAACCTGCTTTTCGGTTCCGCCAGCACCTTCGAGGCGCTCGAGTCCCTTCACCTTTTGAGAATGCTCTCCCGTCACGACGAGCTTCTCCTGATGCAGCTGCAGGATCGCATGAGGGAGATGGAGCTTTCCCGGAGGACGATGGATGATCATCGGGCGCGCCTTGTGAAGCAGGGCGAGGCCCTCAAGGCCCAACGGATACGTTACAGGGGCTCGATTCAGCAGACGAACAATTTTATCGGCAATATTCGCAAGCAGAAGGCCTTGGCCGAGAAGGCGGCTCGCGAGATGGAGGCGGCTCAGAAGGCTGTGGGGCACACCATCCTGACGCTGATGCGCCGTAAGAAGGAGCGGGAGGCTCAGGCGCCGCAGGTGAAGGGGCGGAGGGGCGGAGGCGACTACCTCGCCGGGCGGGGACGGGGCTCCATGTTCGACTGGCCCGTCAGAGGTCCGATCACCAGCGCCTTTGGCCGTCGCGTCCACCCGATTTTCAAGACGAAGTCCTTTCACTCCGGAATCGACATCTCGGCTCCTCCGGGAACCGCCGTTGCGGCCGCAGCCTCGGGAGAGGTTCTGTTCGATGGATGGCTGCGGGGCTACGGCCAGGTTGTCATCCTGGATCATGGGCGGAATTACTCCACCGTCTATGCGCACCTCTCCTCGACGGCCGTGCGTGAGGGGCAGGTCGTTCAGGCGGGGAGGACGATCGGCAGGGTCGGAAAGACCGGGACGACGACGGGCTACCACCTGCATTTCGAGGTGCGTGTGGGCAGTGAGGTCAAGAATCCGCTGGACTACCTCAAGAGATAGAGGCGGTTGTTTGCCTTGAGTGATGCCAAACTCCTCGTTTCAGTGAAGCACGGCCCCGAAAAAAGCGATGAAGAGGTCGATTCCTTGACGCGAATGATGACGGTTTTGCGGATTTTTTTTGTGGCGGCGCTTCTTTTGTTCTTTCAGGGCGACACGTCTGCGGCGCCCCCGACCGAGGCGGAATTGTTCGAGATGAGAAATCTGGACGCCCAGATCGCGATTCAGGAGCGGGCGAGAAAAACCCTGAGCCGTCAGATAGAGCAGTACAATGCAAGCGCCCGAAAGAAGGCGAAGGAAGCGCGCAGCCTCCTCGGAAAGCTGACCAAGCTGCGCCAGGAGGCACAGCTTGCGAGCACGAGAATCGAGCTCCTGGAACTTCAGTCCAAGCGCCTTCAGGGCTCGATGGCCGAGCTCAACCGGGACATCGCCAGGACGAGCGACTCGATGAAATCGCTGATCGAGGAACTTGATGACCGCATACTCGATATCTACAAATACGGGTCCCGTGAAGAATTGAATCTTCTGCTCTCGGCGGAGAACACGCATGAGGCCATCGCAATGGCCTACATGCTGGATCGGTTGTCCAAACAGGATCAGATGATCGTCGAAGAACTTTCGGGAAAGATGAAGGATCTGGAGCGGGCAAAGGCCACCTTGGAGAAGAACAGGGTCCAGATGGCGCGTCAAACGGAGGAACTCACAAAACAGCGCGATCACTATCACTCCACGATTGCCCGGACGAACGCCCTGCTGCGGGAGGCCCAGGGACAAAGACAAAAGGCCGAGGCGGCTGCGCGGGAGATGGAGGCCGTACAGCGGGAAATCGGGCAGAAGATCCTCTTCCTTCTGCAGAGCCGGGGGATAAAAAAGCGCCCCGATCCTTCCCCTGCCGAAGGGCAGAAAAAGCCGCCTCAGCAGGATTATTCTTATCTGGCTCAGGGGTCGCAGCTGGACTGGCCCCTTCGTGGCCCCGTGATCATGCCCTTCGGATCGAGAAATCATCCTGTATTCAGGACGAAGGTCTTCAATTCCGGCATCGACATCCGGGCCGCCGCAGGGGCACCTGTGAAGGCGGCTGGACCGGGCGAGGTGTTGTTCTGTGGCTGGCTTCGGGGTCTGGGACGTATCGTGATCGTGAACCACGGCAGCAATCTCTCCACCGTCTACGCCCATCTGGGCACGACTGCGGTGAACGAGGGGGATGCGGTGCGTTCAGGAACCCTTCTGGGAACGGTGGGCAACACGGGGACTTCCAACGAATACAGTCTGCATTTCGAAGTGCGCTATGGAGGTTCGGCGAAGGATCCCCTGCGGTACTTGAGAAGGATTTAGGAAACGACGGAGTCGTTCGGAAAAACGGCAGTCCGCACGCTGCATTTCTGAGGATGGTGTTTGGCGCGATGGTAAGGAAGAGCAAAAAGGGATTGTGGTGCATTGCGTGGCTGTGCATCCTCTTGACGGCCGCGGGGATGGGGAATTTTTATATGGAGAGCGCGGGGGCTGCGGACCTGAACGAACTAGAGCGCCTGTCCCCTTTCAATGCCCGCTCGCTTTGGCTCCTGCGCCAGGCGAGGGCCATTATCGAGACCTATCAGGTGGATGCCGCTTCGAAGCCCGTCCCCGAGGACGAGTTGCTGCACGGCGCGATGAAGGGCATGGTGGAAGCCTGGAAGGATCCCTACACCCGTTTCGTGGCTCCCGATCAGCTCAAGGACGAGGAGATCGAGATGGAGGGCCGCTACGGCGGTCTGGGCATGTACATCGGGGAACGGGACGGCAGAATTTTGGTCATCAGCCCGATGGAGGACTCTCCCGCAGAGCGTGTGGGGCTCAAGCCCAAGGACCAGATCGTCAAGGTGGACGAGGAGGTCGTGCTGGGGTGGGACTCCCAGAGAGTGGTTCAGCGCCTGCGCGGCAAGCCGGACACGAAGGTGACCCTCTGGGTGCGCCGGGACGGTGAGGAGGAGCTTTTGAAATTCGAGCTGACCCGGGAGATCATCAAGCTCAAATCGGTCCGGTACGAGATGCTTTCGGACGACATCGGCTACCTCCGTCTGACGCAGTTCAAGCAGAAGACGGACGAGGAGGCTCGTGACGCCCTGAAGGACTTGATGAAGAAGGGGGCCAGGGGTCTGGTCCTCGATCTGCGCAACAATGGCGGTGGCCTGCTGGACGTCTCCGTCCGGATCAGCGGGATGTTTCTCAAGGGCGGCCCCGTCGTCGAGACCCGAGGGCGGGCGGAGAAGGCCAACGAGAAGTATTCCGCAAACCCCGCGCTTTTTCTGACCGCCATGCCGATGACGGTCCTGATCAATGGGGGCAGCGCCAGTGCCTCCGAAATCGTGGCCGGTGCGCTCCTGGACAGAGGGCGCGCGTCCCTGGTCGGTGAGAAAAGTTTTGGCAAGGGATCGGTGCAGACGCTCTTTCCCCTGACCGACGGTTCGGGCCTCTACGTCACCATCGCCAGGTACCATACGCCCTCGGGCCGGGTCATCGATCACGTGGGGCTCTCGCCGACCATCGAGGTGAAGGGCGAGCCCGACAAGGACAAGAGCAAGGACGCTCAGCTTCAGAGGGCCGTAGCGGAGGTCAAGAAATTGCTGGCTAAGGACTCCGGAGGGGGCGCAAAAAAATGAACCGGCCGGGTTCTGAATTCCGGCAAAGCCGTTTCGTGGCGACCGCATGGACGCGTTGCAGGGCGGTCGAGGGAGGCTCATCGCGGTGAAAAAAAGTAAGGTCGATTTGCTCATAGGCGCCCAATGGGGCGATGAGGGCAAGGGCAAGGTCGTCGACATGATGGGGGCGGACGTGGATGTCTTCGTCCGTTATCAGGGAGGAGCGAACGCGGGGCATACGGTGATCGTGAACGGCCAGAAGGTCGTTTTTCACCTCCTTCCCTCAGGGATGCTCTATCCTGGGAAACTCTGTATCATCGGGAACGGGCTGGTCCTAGACCCCGAACAGTTTTTGGCGGAGAACGCGGGGCTTCACGAGAGGGGGCAGGATCGGGCCCGCCTTGTCGTCAGTCCCCACGCCCACGTTGTGATGCCCTATCATAAGATCTTGGACAGGGCTCAGGAGGCGGCACGGGGCAAGGGGCGTCAAATCGGGACGACAGGGCGTGGAATCGGTCCCTGTTACGTCGATAAGTACGCGCGGAACGGACTGCGCGTCGAAGACCTGCTGGATCCGGATCTCCTGAGGGAAAAGCTGGTTCCGCTCATGGAGGAGAAGAATCAGCTTCTCACACGCCTCTATAACGAGAAGCCCATCCCGTTCGACGAGGTTTACGAGCCGGCCCGGGAGTGGGGAAAGGCCTTGGCTCCTTACGTCGACGATGTCGTTCGCCTCCTCAGGGCGGCCGTGGATGCAGGGCGGCATATCCTGCTCGAAGGGGCTCAGGCGGTTTTGCTGGATGTCGACCATGGGACTTACCCTTATGTGACGAGCTCCTCGACCATCGCTGCCGGAGCCTTTACCGGGACGGGGCTTGCCCCCTGCGACCTGACCCGCGTGATCGCCGTCGTCAAGGCATATACGACAAGGGTGGGGGAGGGGCCCATGCCCACCGAGGAACGCGGCGAGATCGGAGAGCTCCTTCGCCGGAGGGGGGGGGAGTTCGGGGCCACCACAGGCCGCTCCCGACGTTGCGGATGGTTGGATATGATGGGGCTCAAGTACTCCATGGAGCTGAACGGGGTGGACGTGCTCGCCCTGACGAAGCTGGACGTTCTCTCCGGGATGGATCGGATACGGATCTGCTCCGGGTACGAATACGATGGCAGGAGGCTCGACCGCTTTCCCACCTCCAGCCGGGTGTTGGAGGAGGTCGTCCCCGTGTACGAAACCCTTCCGGGATGGAAGGAGGATATCTCGGGCTGTACGTCGTTCGAATCCCTTCCCGACGCGGCACAGAACTTTGTGCGCTTTATCGAGGCCCAACTGGACGTCCCCGTGAAGCTCATCGGCGTTGGACCGGATCGCGCTCAGACCATCGACAGGGGCCTTTGAGCCGCTCGAGCGATGTTCCTGCCGCAGATTCGTTTCTGTGAGAGGAGGGATATCCCCGCGCTTCTCGACGTGAACGGATTGTCCCCCCACCCCTGGCCGGAATCCGCCATTGTCGGGGATTTGGCGGATCCCTCCGTCCCGGGGACCGCTTCCGGCGGTCCCTCTTATCTGGGGGCCTTTGCCCTCTCCGCCGGCTCCCGGCTTTTGGGGTACGCGGCAATGGGGCATGAGGACCGTTTTGCGCTCCTTATGGGGCTCGTCGTGCGTCCGGAATACCGTCGACGGGGGATAGGGACTCAATTGGTCCTGGCCGTCGCGGAGTGCGCCCGGTCCATCGGGCGGACGCGTCTGATCCTTCGGGTGCGGGAATCGAACTTTCCCGCACGGTCGTTGTACGAGAGGCTCTCCTTTCGAAGGGAGACGACGTGCGTTCGCTATTACTCGGATGGGGAAAACGCGGTGCGGATGGGTTTGCCCCTTGTCCCGGGATTTCCTGGCCTATGGACAGGATGAGGGTCTATATTCCGTTTCCCGACGGGTCGGCAGTATCCTTCGACGGCGAAAGCTTCACGTTGCATCGCCGCCCCGTGGAGATCGACGTCGCTCCCGGCGCCTTTGCCGAGAGCGGCGCGTCGGAGGCGTGGGCAAGAAGGCGGGACGATCTGGTGCGGGCTCTGGAGTCCGCGTGGATTCGTCGCCGGGAACAGGCTCGGATGAATCGAATCAAGCGCGTCTATTCCCGGGAGCTTACGGACGGGGTCGGCTCTCGCAAGAGCCGACCCGGCTCGAGGGATGAGCGGTCGCATGTTGAGAGAGAAATCCTGTGCGTGCGATCCGGCCGCTCGTCCAGTGCTGGAGAACGAGAGAGGGAGTGATGTGGGGGATGAACGTCAACGGCGGTGCCTGGCAGGCGATGTTGGAACGCAGACCTCTGAACGTCGGAGCTCTGTGGGGGAACGAGGGCGCAGGGTTGGTGAGCGGGCGCGATGTCTTTGCCGCCTGCCGGGAGATGGGGTGCGTCGCCCTGGCGGCGAACTGCCGGCATCCTCTGACCGCGAAAGGGGTACTGAGGGCGGCCAAGAAGCTGGGTGCCGCCGTGGTGCTGGAGCTTGCCAAATCGGAGAACTCCTATTGCTACGGGACCTTCGACAACCTGCCGCACTGCGCCGTCAAGTACTCCGGGGAGATGGGGGACGGCGTCGTCTTCGCCATGCACGTGGATCACTATGGAATCAAAAACCGGGGCGATCTGGTCAAGGCGGTGGGACATATCCCCCATCTGGTGAGCAACGGATGGACCTCCTTTGCCGTTGACGCGTCGCACCTGGACGATTACGACAACCTCATGGCGACGCGCGACGTCGCAATGAGCATTCCCGCCTATCTCGGACTGGAGGTCGAGGTTGGAGAGATCAAGGGGCCGGGCGAACTGACGACCGTGGAGGAGGCCCTCTATTTTATCGGGGGACTCAATGCTTGGGGAATCTACCCCGATTTGCTGGCCATCTCCAACGGCTCCCTTCATGGAACGTACGATGCCGGGAGCGGTCAGCACGAGGGCATCGACCTGAATCGCACGCGGGAGATCGCGGACGCGATCCGCCCTTATGGCGTTTCCATCGCCCAGCACGGCATCTCGGGAACGCCGCTGGACAAGGTGGGCGAATTCCACAAGTTCGGTATCCACAAGGGGAATGTCGCGACCCTCTTCCAGAACGTTCTTTTCGGTCTGAGGATGGACCCCGAGACGGGCAACGCCGACACCTCCACGGGGGCCTATGTGAAGGAGGCGGACCGCGGAATTTCCGAGGGGCTGTGGGAGCGGATGGTTGCCTGGGCGGACCAGGAGAAGATGAGTCGCAAGAGCGGCGACTACAAGAGGGCGAATCTCCCCTTCGGCGAAGCCATTCAGAGCGAGCCCGAGAGGATACAGGATCGCATTGTGGACGAGACCGAGGAGTGGGCCACCCGCCTGATCAGGGCGATGCGCTCGGAGGGCAGCGCCGAAAAGGTGCTTGAGATCATCGGCCGCCGCAGCGACCACAATGGAGCGCCGGAACGACGACCTCTGCATCCCCGCAGCGAATACGGGGCGGACAGGGCGCCCAATCGGCAAAAAACTCAGGGCGATTTCGACGACTAACCGACGGAAACGAGGCCCCCTGCGGCAGGGGGCCTCGTTTCCACGTTTATGCCTTGGGCGTGTGGATGCCCAGACCGAATACGTTTGCCGCGGCCTCGGCCATGGATTCCGAGACGGTGGGGTGTGCGTGGATCGTGTGCAGAATGTCCTCGGGCGTAGCACCGAAGTGCAACGCCAACGCCCCTTCCGCGATCATGTCCGTAGCGGGACCTCCCACCATCTGAACCCCCAGGATTTTGCGGGTCTCCTCGTCGGCGATGACCTTCATCACCCCGCTCGTGTCCCCGGTAATCATGCTCTTGCCGTTCATCATCAGCGGGAAGCGCCCCACCTTGACCTTCAGTCCCTTTTTGGCGGCCTCCTTCTCCATGAGCCCCACCGTTGCGATCTCGGGGGAGGTGTAGATGGCGCCCGGCGTGGTGGTGTAGTCCATCTCGACGGCCTGCCCCATCATGTTCTCGACGGCCACTTCTCCCTCGCGCGAGGCGACGTGGGCCAGCATATAGTCGTTCACGCAGTCTCCGATGGCGTAGATGCCCTTCACGTTGGTCTCCATGTGACGATCGGTGACGATGCGGCCACGCTTCGTCTCGATCCCGAGGGCCTCCAGCCCGAGCCCCTCGGTGTAGGGCTTTCGTCCTTTGGCGACCAGGAGCTTCTCCGCCTCGAGTTCCATGGGGCCGGAGGGGGAGGTCAGCTCCAGTTTCAGCCCTTTTTCGCAGCGCGTTACCCGAGTGATGCTGGTCCCGGTGTGGAAGGTCACTCCCTTTTTCTCCAGGTTCTTGCGCAGGATGAGAGCGATGTCCTCGTCCAGGTTCCGCAGAATCTCAGGTGAGGTCACGACAACGGTAACCTGGGTGCCGAAGGCGGCATACGCCGCGGCGAACTCCATACCGATGATGCCCCCGCCGGAGACGACCATCGACTGGGGGGGGGCTGCCAGAGACAAAGCGTCGTCGCTGGTGATGACGCCCTCGAGATCGTAGCCGGGGATGTCCGGGACGTCGGGCACCGATCCCGTGGCGATGAGTATGGCGTCGGCCTCGATGACCCTGCCGCCGACCTCCACCGCCTTGGGGCTCTTGAGGGTGGCGTGTCCCTCCACGTACTCGACCCCGTTGCCCTTGACGAGGTCCAGGGTCCCTTTGGAAAGTCGGGAGACCGTCAGGGCCTTCCGCTTCATCAACGCGCTCCAGTCCAGCCTGGCATTGTCGACCAAGACACCGATTCGCTTTGCCTCGGACTTGAGTTCGTTCAGGAGTTCCGCTGTGTGAAGCAAAACTTTGGTCGGAATGCACCCCACGTTGAGGCAGGTTCCCCCGATGGCCTTCTTCTCGATGAGGGTGACTGCAGCCCCCAGATGGGCGGCGTGCACTGCGGCGACGTAGCCCCCGGGACCGGCTCCGATGACGACGATGCGCTTTGCGTTCATGGTCAAGATTCCTCCTAAAAAAGTGAATGATGGGGCCGTTTGAGACAAAAACGAAACGCCTCGAAACGTCGGGCGGTATCGTCGAAACAATGGACCTCCGTTCGGCTCACTCGATGCCGTACTCCTTGAGCAGCTTCTGATAGCGCTCCTCGATCTCGTCCGCGGGGCTGGGATCCCGCTGATACGGGTTGGGTGCCTCGGGGATGATCTCGGGTTTGACGGGGGCCGTCTGGGGCGGTGCCGCAACGGCGGGCTCCTCGGGGACGAGATCGCCGTCCTGTTCGATCAGGAAAAGCCTGGGCCCGGTGGGATCCTCGTCGGCCGCCGCATAGTCTCCCCCGTGGAGAGGGCACCGTGCGCTCGGGGCCTTGTTGAGCGGCATGTAAAGCGGAACCCCCGGGCAGCCCGAGGATGCTCGATAGCCCGTCGTCCGACATACCGACAGCTTTTCCACCTCGACCCATCCCGGCGCCGGTTCGAACTTCGCAGGGGTCTTCTGCTTCTCGACGGCGTAGCTCATGAATGCCTTCCAGGCTGGGGCGGCAGCGACCCCTCCTACGCTTCCCCTCCCCATGGAGGTATGATCGTCCTTGCCCACGTAGACGGCCGTCGTCAGGCCGGGGGTGCCGCCGACGAACCAAGCGTCGATGAAATCGTTTGACGTCCCGGTCTTGCCGAATGCCTCCACCTTGGGAATGGCCGCGCGCGTGCCCGTCCCGGAACGGATGACGTCCATCATCATCGAACGGAGCGTATAGGCGGTCTCCGGCCTCATCGCCTGGAGGGCCTGCGGTTCGCGCGATTCCAGCAGCTCGTCGTTATGGGCGCGTATCTCCCGGATCATCAGGGGGACCACCCTCTTGCCGCCGTTATTGAAACAGTTGAAAGCCACCGTCATCTCGAGGGGGGTTACGCTGGCCGCCCCAAGGGCTATCGACAGATCGTTCGGCAGGTACTTCGAATCGATCCCCATGTTGCGCGCCATGGCCACGATGGGATCCGTCCCCATATAGGCCGCCACGCGGACGGCCACGGTGTTGTAGGAGCTGGCCAAGGCTTTCTGAAGGGTGACCTCGCCGGCGTACTTGCCGCTCGAGTTCTTGGGGGACCAGCTGCGACCCCTGCCCCCTCGGTTTGCGAACGTGATGGGCGCGTCCATGAAGTGGTCGCTGGGCATGATGTCCTCCTCCAGCGCCGCCGCATAGACGATGGGCTTGAAACTCGAACCGGGTTGCCGATAGGCCTGAGTCGCCCGGTTGAACTTGCTCTCCTTGAAGTCCTTTCCGCCCACGAGCGCAAGGACCTCCCCGGTCTCCGTCGTCATACACACCAGAGCGCCCATCGCCTTGAGGGATTTTACGGCCTCCTGTGCCTTGATCTGGAGGTCGAGGTCCAGGGTCGTATAGATCTTGAGCCCTCCGCTGTACACCGTCTCCTTGCCGTATTTGGGGAGGAGATCGTTGAACAGGAGGTGGGAGACGAAATAGGGCGCGCGGTTGAACTCCTCTATCCGGTTTGCGAGCTTCCGAAATTCGAGCTTTTCGTCATAGGCCTGCTGCCTTTGGTTCGCATCGATCCAGCCCAAGGTTTCCATGCGGCTCAAGACATAGTTCTGACGGGCTTTCGCATTGTTGTGGTTGCTCAAAGGATTGTATCGGCCCGGGTTGGCGATGAGCCCCGCCAGAATGGAGGCTTGAGCGATGTCGAGGTCCGCCGCGGACTTGCCGAAATAGGTGCGTGCCGCCGTCTCCGCTCCCCAGGCTCCGCGGCCGAAGTTGATGGTGTTGAGATAAAGCTCCAGGAGTTTGTCCTTCGAGTACAGCTTTTCCATGCGCATGGCGATGATGATTTCCTTGGCCTTGCGCGCGATGCTCTTCTCGTGGGAAAGGAAGAGGTTGCGTGCCAACTGCTGGGTGATGGTGCTCGCTCCCTGGATCTTCCCCCCCTCGACGAGGTCGATCCACAGAGCTCGGAGGATGGAGCCGATTCGTATGCCCCTGTGTTGATAAAAGGCCGAGTCCTCGGCTGCGAGGACGGCCTTGACGAGCCAGGGGGAGATCTGGTGCAGCTGGAGGGGAGTACGGTTTTCGATGAAGAGCCTTGCGATCACCTTATTGTTTCGGTCGTAAAGGACCGAGGCCACGCTGCTTTTGGGGTTGGCGACGTCGACCATTGTCGGCAGGTCCGCCGAGATCTTCACGACATACCAGGCGACGCCGGCGCTGACCACGCCGATCGCCAGCAGCACCACAAGAAGAAAGGCCAGCAGCACGAGGCTCAGGACCGAGCGTCTCTTTTTTTTCTTTTTTCGGGGAAAAACAGGGGGGCGAGGGGTACCGCCATATTGGTAACGAGGTGCGTTTTTCATCAAGGACCTCCTGAGGTCAAAGCCGGAATGTCTCGCTTGAGACACATTATCTCACTTTTTCGCACGTTTTACCTTGGGAGGATGTCTCTTTTTTGAGGAGAATCGAAACCGCGGGCACGCAAGCGACCAAAGAGAAGCCGAAACAACGGCAGTCGGAGCTCAGGGTTCAATAAAGAGCAGATTTTGCTTTGCGACGAAAGAGGCGCGATGTCCTCCCTCCCCGGAAGATCGATCGGATCGGCATTTTTTCAGAAAGCGCCGGGTGGACAAAAACGGGCTGTCCTCTACGACGAATCGGTAGGGATAGCCGGCGGCCTCACCGGAGTAGTCCACGTTGATGCGAGGCGTTGCGGCGACGCTCGAGTCGGGGATCCTCCTCCCCTCCGCGACGAACAGAGCCCCCTCCGTCAGATCCCGGCCGTTCTGATCCCGCGAGATGCCCAGGGCCTGGCAGAGCTTGCCGGGACCGCTGCACAGTTTGCGCCTGTCCTTCGTCCCCCGGCGCCTTTCCATGAGCTCGAGTCCGAAGAGCGGTTCGAGGGCCCGGATCAGGACGGCCTCGGGGACGTCCTCAGGGCCCGAGACGACGTTGAAGCAGTGGTGCATCCCGTAGATCAGGTAGATATAGGCGTGTCCCCCGACACGGAACATCGCCTCCGTTCGGTGCCCCGGGCGCGCCGATACAAGTCCGAAGGCGTGGCAGGCGGCATCCGAAGGCCCGGCGTAGGCCTCCGTCTCCACGATAATTCCCGATGCCGGCCCCTCCGCGCTGTCGTGTACCAGGGCTTTGCCCAGCAGCTCACGCGCGACCCGAACCGCGCCCGAGAGGTATAGGGAGCGGGGAAGGGGGAAAAGGTCGGGGAGAGAAAGCTCAGGCATGACCGTTCCTGCGGGGATCCCTCCCTTGAGAAATGGGAGGGAAACGCTCCCTCAGGCGGCGGAAGACCCCCGGAGGGACCATATCGTGCACCGTGCCGCCGAATTGGAAGATATCCCGGATGACGCTGCTGGAGAGGTACGAATACTTGGGGTCGGTCACGATGAAAAACGTCTCGATCTCCGGGGCGAGCTGGCGGTTCATCAGGGCCATCTGGAACTCGTACTCGAAGTCGGACATCGCGCGCAGCCCGCGGATGATGACTCGGGAGCGCTCCTGCCTCAAATAGTCGACCAGCAGTCCGGTGAAATGGTCGACCGTGACGTTCGGGAGATAGCTCAGTGCTTCCCGGGCCATGGCGTGCCGCTCCTCGACGCTGAAGGTGGAATGCTTCTGAGGGTTGACCAGAATACTGACCCGTACCTCGTCGAAGATTGCGGCGGCCCGCTCGGCGATGTAGATGTGCCCGTTGGTGATCGGGTCGAACGAGCCGGGATATACGGCCCGAACGGTGCGTTTCATGGGTCATTCCTCCTTGACGGAGCTTGTCGTTCGGCCTTTTTTCGCGGAGCCGAGGAACGTCAGTCGCGTCTCTCCGTAGTCCCGGCCGGTGTCCAGACACCACTCCGACGGGATGGCCAGCGGTTCCCGAACCGAGTGCTCCACGACCAGAATCCCCTCCGGGGCAAGGAGAGCGGAGAGCCCCCTGAGGCCCAACAGGGCCTCGCCCCATCCCTCGTGGTAGGGGGGATCCGCGAAGATGATGTCGAAAGTCCGTTCCCGTTTCCTCAGCCAAGCGACAGCGCGCCGTATCTCGAGCCCCAACACGGCCGTTTCTCCCGAGGGGGCACGGGCAACCGCGCGCTCGATGGCCTGAGCGCGCGAACGGACGGACTCCACCCACACCACGGCCTCGGCTCCCCGGTTCAGCGCTTCGAGCCCCACGCGTCCCGTTCCCGCGAAGAGGTCGAGAAAACTCAGCCCCTCCATGGACCCCAGGATATTGAACAGGGCCGAGAGCACCCGGCCGGAGGTGGGGCGAGCCTCCTTCAAGAAACCTCCTCGTTCGGCCCCAGACGACGGGCCAGATCCTCGGCAGCGCATCGGACCGCGGGGGTCAGAAAGGCGTTGCCCGTCCCGTCCAGCCGGACCAGCGTGTCCCCGTCGCGCTCGGAGACCTTCAGGTAATAGCGCTGCTCGAACTCGTCGTCCGTGGAAAAGGTGTCGATGAGGAAGCACCGGCTCCCCTTGGGATCGGCGTAGTAACGGCCGAAGGCCCAACGGGCGTCGTCGCTGCGCCCCGAGGTGCCCTCGAGCGCCGCGATGCGTTCCTCGTTCAGGGGGTGTCCCGTTTTGATGTGCATCTCCGCATCCCTCCAGGTCCGTCGTGATACCGTAAAATCCCGGGTCTTGGCAAAGGTCAGCCTGTGGATCGCCTTCCCCTGCTCCATCCATTTGCGCTCGTACTTCGTCGTGACGGGGCGTTCGGGGTTCATCTCGTATTGACGGAGCGAGAGCGCCTCATGAGCGTCGAGCCGCTTGCGGACCTCCTGAGCGTAGGGCTCGTCGTCGGTGACCAGCTCGAAGATGCCGTCCGTCTTCAAAACCGCCGCGAGGTCGTCGGTGAATTCCCGCGCGGTGACGCGGCGGTGTGCGTGGCGCTTCTTGGGCCAGGGGCAGGGAAAGTTCATGTAGACCTTGTCCAGGGAGGCATCCCTGAAAAGCTCCTTCATCATGTAGCGGGCGTCCGTGCGTATGATCCTCAGATTGTTCAATCCCCTGGATCGCTTGGCGCAACGCAGGACGCAGGCTGGCGAGACCTCCATGCCGAACAGAAGGACGTCCGGGTTCGCCTCGGCGTGGCGCACCGTGTATTCCCCGTTGCCGAAGCCGATCTCCAGCTCCACCCGGCCCCTGCTCTGCGACAGGCCTTCCAGGTCGAGGGGCAAGGGCAATCCGCGCGGCAACAGAATGTTGCCGTAACCGCTCTGGGACCGGACGAAGTTCAGAACGTCCATGTGAAGTCCGGAAGGCCTTCCGCGCGCAGCCGCTTTTTGACGTCCTCCATGATAAACGCCAGGGTCTTCTCGTCCTTGCCCTCGCAGCGGGTCGTGACGACGGGCTGGGTGTTGGAGGCTCGGATCAGCCCCCAGCCGCCCGGATAGAGAATGCGGATTCCGTCCAGCGTCAACCCCTCGTAGGCCTCGAGGGCCTTCTCCTGAATGCGGCGGACGACGTCGAACTTCTGGGCGTCCGGGCAGTCGATCCGGGCCTCCTCCGTGGCGGGGTAGAGGGGAATGGAGCTCATCAGTTCGGAGAGCGTTCTTCCCGTGGCGGAGAGGATTCTCAGGAGGCGTCCGGCCGCGTAGAACGGGTCGTCGAACCCGTAGTATTCGTCGGCGAAGAACATGTGTCCCGAGAGCTCGCCGGCGAAGGGGGCGCCGATCTCACGCATTTTTGCCTTGATGACGGAGTGGCCGGACTTCCAGAAGAGGACACGCCCTCCCAGGCGCTCGATCTCCTCGGGCAGGGCCATGCTGCATTTGGGTTCGACGATGGCCTCGGCGCCCGGATGGGCCTTGAGGATCTCGGCCCAGTAGAGGGCCATCAGCCGGTCGCCGAACACGACCTCTCCATGTTCGTCCACCACGCCCAGACGGTCCGCGTCGCCGTCGAAGGCAAAGCCGATATCCGCCCCCGTCGCGCGGACCTTCCCGATCAGATCCTGAAGGTTTTCGCGTTTCTGCGGGTCGGGGTGATGGTTGGGAAAACGCCCGTCCGGCTCCCCGTAGAGCGGGGTGCATTCGCAGCCCAGGGACTCGAAAAAGCGCCCTGCGACGGGGCCGGCGGCCCCGTTGCCGCTGTCGCAGACGACCTTGAAGCGGCGGGAAAAGGGCCTGAACTTCGAGGCGAGCATCGCCAGATATTCGTCCGTGATGTCCCGACGGATCACCGACCCCGATCCTTGGGGCCAAGTGCCCGATTCCGCGATCCGCCGTATCGCCTGCACGTCGTCGCCCCAGAGCGTCGCGTTGTCGTAGCCCAGCTTCAGGCCGTTCATGTTCGACGGATTGTGGCTGCCCGTGATCATGACGGCGCCCTTCAGATGCAGGTGGTGCAGGCTCCAGTAAAGTATGGGAGTCGTGACGGTCCCGATGTCGACGATATCGGTTCCCGTCGAGACGAGTCCTCGGGTCACGGCGGCTCGAATGCGTGGGGTCGAGAGCCGCACGTCCCCTCCGACGGAGACGCGATCGACCCCCTTTTCCCTCAACCAAGCGCCGTAGGACCGACCGATCGCCTCCACCACATTGTCGGTCAGGTCCCGATCCGCATCCCCGCGAATGTCGTATTCCCTGAAAATATCCGGCGAGATATTCACCGCGATCCTCTCCCTTCGGTTCAGCGCCCTTTCAAAACCGCTTCAAGCGTTCCCATGCCCTTTGCCACCAGGGTCTCGTCCGCCTGGCTGCCCATGTGTCCGATACGAAACACCCGTCCGTCCAGCGGACCGTAGTTTCCGCCGACCACGAGCCCTCTGCTTCTCAAGGCGGAGTCGAGCTCGTTCCACGTCCAGCCATCCGGGATGTTGAAGGCAGTGACGGTGGGGGAGCAGATCTCCTCGCGCATGGGGAAGAGCGTAAGTCCCATCTCGAGTCCCATCGTACGGCAGAGATGTGCGGCACGGGCGTGGCGGGCATAAGCGTTTTCCGGCCCCTCCTCCATGATGGCTTCGAGGGCGATGTTGAGCGCCGTCATGCCCTGCCAGTCGTGAGTATAGGGCAGGGCATGCACCTCGGGGACCTTGCGCCAGGGCAGATAGGCGTCGTACCCGCTGTACCCCACGCGTTCGAAGACGTTCCAGGCGCGGGAGGAGACGGTGGAGACGGAGAGGGAGGGGGGAAGGGAAAGCACCTTCTGGCTCCCCAGAAGACCGATATCGATGAGGTTCCTGTCGACCTCTACAGGGACCCCGCCCCCGCTGGAGACGAAGTCGACGAGGAACAGGGCGTCCACCTCGCGTGCGATCTCGCCCAGCTCCCTCAGATTTTGAGCGAGGGTGCCGCTCGGGGTCTCGCAGTGCACGGCCGTGATCAGTTGCGGTCTATAACGCCGGGCCGCCTCCCTGACCTTCCGAGGGTCGGGAAGATCGTCGTAGGGGGCCGCAACAATCTCGGCCTCCGCGCCGATGGCGCGGGCCATCTCCGCGAACCCCTCGCCGAAGAGGCCGGATGCGACGGCCAGCAGTCTTTCGCCAGGCCTCAGGGCGCTTTTGACGCCGCCCCACAGAATGGACATCGCCTCTCCGGACGTGATCACAACGCTTTCCTTGGTCTCCAGCAGTTTTTGCACGAGCCCCTGGTTCCGGGCGTACAGCTCGTAAAAATCGGCCTCCAAATCGGAGCTGCCGAAATCGGTGAGCCATGCCTCACGGATCTTCTGTGGCACCGAGACGGGGCCGGGCACCAGTGCGATGGGATAGGTCTTCATGAGTCTGTTTCCTTTCGGGGCTGAACCCTCTCTTAATGATATGCGGTTTTGCGAGGCGACTTCCAAAGGGATTTTTGCAATCGCCCGGAAAACGGCGGGCAAAAATGCCTGTCCAACCTCCAATTATACGGGTCCGCCACGAAAATGCAAAAGGGCCGCCCTGGAAGACGGCCCGATGGGCGGCGTGGTTCTCGTCCCCAAGTCGGAGCAGGCTTCGGAGGTCACCGTTTCGTCAGGGCTCCGACCATCTTCTCGGCAAATTCGATCAGTTCCTCCCGAGTCGTCCCGGCGCTCTCCAGGGTGAGGGTCCTGTCCTTTCCCAGCTCGATGGCCAAGGCCAGCCCCAGGAGATCCTGGTCCTCCAGGATGGCACGGTGTCCCGCGATCTCGATTGTGCGATAGCGCGAGCCGAATCCGATCGGAAGGTCGACGGCGTCGACCTTTTTGGGGGGGACACGGAGCGTTCCCGGCCCGGCTCCCTCCATAAGGACGGCCTCGATTCGGGCGGCCGGAGCGTGGCGTGCATAAACGCGATTGTGCCAGGTGCCCAAATCCTCGGAGGCCGTTCGGAAGGGCACCGTATCCCGGGACGATGCCGTCCAGGGCCCCAAACGGTTGGGGAGAGGGGCTCCCGCGGCGGCGGCGCAGAGAACGAGGAGGCCAAGAAACGAGGTGACCGCAAGAACGGGCATACGCTTAAGGGGCATTTCATCCGCTCCTCTCGAAAACGTGCTGAATTTCAGGACCGGACTTTCCGGCATGCCACGATTATACCGGACTTTGTCGCAAACTGTTCTGCGCCATTCGAGGGAGGGAAAATCGTCGTTGATCCATCCAAAAATATATTTTACTATTGAGATGTTTTGTGAAACATAATATAATCACCCTCAAACCTTCGAGGCGAAGCGGCGAAGGTTGGGGTCCGAACGAGATCCTATCTTGAACGATGGAGGGAAGGACTTCGATGAAACGATGGAACGGGTTTGGCATGCTGCTGGGGATGTTTGTGCTGCTCTTCCTGCTGGGGGGCGCGGTGGGCTTTGCCGCCGAACCGATTAAGATCGGCTATATGGCGACGCTGACCGGAGAGGGGGCCACGTGGGGCCAACACGAACGCGACGGGGCGCTTCTTGCGGTCAAGGATGTCAACGCAAGGGGCGGGCTCCTGGGGCGTCCGCTCGAGCTGATCTGCTACGACATCAAGGGAAAGCCGGAGGAGGCGGTCAACGCGATACGCCGCTTGATTCACGACGACAAGGTCGTCGCCATCGGAGGCAGCAACTACAGCGGCATTCAGCTTGCGGTCGCGCCCATTGCCGAGAAGGGGCAAGTCCCCGTCATCGCTACGTCGGCGACGAACCCAGCCGTTACGGTCGATCCCAACACGGGCAAGGTCCGTCCCTACATGTTCCGTATAACATACACGGATCCCTATCAGGGAAGAGTCATTGCGGATTATCTCATCAAGAAATGCGGCGCCAAGAAGCTGGCGATTCTCGGCGACGTGGGGGACGCCTACTCCGAGGGGCTGACGGAGTTCGTCAGGAAGACGGCCGATGAACTGGGGGTCGAGAACAAGTTCTGGGCCTTCCGGGGAGGAGACGTGGACTTTCGGGCGCAGCTGACCTCCGCTCGGGAGTGGGGGGCGGACGCGATAGCGCTGACGATGCTCTACAAGGAGATGGGGCTGGTCATCAAACAGGCCGCGGAGCTGGACTGGAAGCCCTTCTTTATGGGCGGGGACGGGTACAGCCCTAATATCGCCGAGATCGCAGGCAAGGCTTTGGATGGGACGTTCTGGGTGAATAGCGTCAATATCGACGATCCTATGTTTGATGCCATGAAGAAAAGGTATAAGGAAGAGTTTGGTCAGGAAGCGACGGAAATTTCAAATACCGTCTACGCTTACGATGTGATGACGATGTTTGCCCATGCGATCGAGACGGCGGGGGTTGCCGAGGGTCCTGCCATCAAGGATGCGATCGAAAACACGCAGAATCTTCAAGTGACGCATTTCAGCTGGAGCGTGGACAAGGCAACCCACAATCCACTGAACAAGCCTGCCTCGGTTTTCGAGGCCAAGGACGGCAAATTGGTCTTTCTGGAGCAATGGAAACCCGACGATGCAAAGTAGCGGGTCGGGTGTCCGTAGAGATAGGGAATGGGTCGCAGCGTTGCGCTGCGACCCATTTTTTATGCGGCCAGCGGATTGGCATTCCCTCTGCTAGAATACTGTAGAATTTCGTGGTGAAACCATTTTCTGGGAGGGAGAGGGAAATATTATGGCCTTCGATGCCATAAATCAGCGCTTGAGCAAACTCAGGGGCCTGATGCGTGAGAGGGATGCGGACGCCTTTGTCCTGTTTGTCCTGGAGCGCCTCAACTCGGAGAGTTGCCACTATATCTCGGGCTTCCGCGGCAGCAGCGCCGCTCTCATCATCGATCAGGAGGACGCCCGCCTGATTACGGACGGACGCTATCGAACCCAGGCCGTGGAACAGTCTCCCTTTTCCCTGACCGTCCAGGCGCTGCCCCTTCCGCTTTACGTGGCCAAGGCGATTTCCGAGCGGGGATGGCGTTCGGTGGCTTTCGAGGCGGAAAGGATATCGCATGGGCTCTTTGAGGCGTTTTTTCGCCCCCTCTCCACCCGATGGGTGGATGCCTCGGCGTTTATTCCCTCCCTGCGCCGCTCCAAGGACAGGACGGAGGCCGATGCCATACGACGAGCGGCGGTCATCGCCCGCAAGGCCTACGATCTGATGCTCGAACGGGTGGAGCCCGGTATGACGGAGGCCGACTTCGAGAGCCAGTTGCTCTGCGAGATCAAGAAGCTGGGTGGAGAGAAGGGATGGGCACACGACGATTTTATCGTCGCCTCGGGGGCTCGGGGCGCCATGTGCCACGCCCGGGCCACCCGAAAGCCGTTCGGGCTCGGGGAGACCGTGACCCTCGATTACGGAGTCATGGTGGATGGATACATGTGCGACATAACCCGCAACTTCGCCGTCGGGCATGCTCAGCCGAGGGCTCTCGAGCTCAACGACATCCTTTTGAAGGCTCATCGAGAGGCCGCCGCCGCCCTTCGTCCGGGTGTTGCGGGCAGGGACGTCGACGCGGTGGCGCGGAAGGTCGTCACGGATGCCGGGTACGGGGAGGACTTCGTCCATGGGTTGGGGCACGGTCTGGGACTGGAGATTCACGAAGCCCCGCGTCTGTCGGCTCTCTCCCGGGACGTCCTTCAGGTTGGGGATGTCGTGACGATAGAGCCGGGCATCTACATCGAAGGGTGGGGAGGGCTGCGCATCGAGGATGATTACATCATCACCGAGACCGGCGCGGAGTGTCTGACCTTACCTGACGATCAGTCTTTACGGATCGCAGGCTGAAGCGCCCGATCGCTTTCGGCTAAAATACGTGTCCGGGAACGTGGGAGCCCGGGAAAGGAGAACAGGTACGTGGACAGCAACACGGAGAGGCCCGACTTGGTTGGGATGGGGCAATTGGATGCGGCCGACAACGAGATCGTTCGGCAGAGGGTTGAGAAGCTCCTGCGTCTTCGCGATGAGGAGGGATACGATCCCTACGTGGTGGAAAAATGGGAGCGCAGGGATTCCCTGAAAACTATTGTGGAACGGTTCTCGCACCTCGAGGCGGATCAGGTGGACCATGCCGTGACGCTTCGGACGGCTGGGCGCCTGATGACACTCCGGCGGCAAGGCAAGGCGACCTTCGCCGACCTGGCCGACGAGGAGGGACGGATGCAGCTTTATTTCCAGGTCAACGAGCTGGGCGAGGCCCCCTACGAGTTTCTGAAGAAATGGGTCGACACCGGAGACTGGATCGGCGTGGTCGGGCATCCTTGCCGGACGCGACGCGGAGAGCTGACGATTCTTGTAAAGGAGTACAAGCTGCTGAGCAAGGCCATGCGCCCTCTTCCCGAGAAGTGGCATGGTCTGACCGATACCGAGGTGCGCTACCGGCAGCGCTATACGGACCTGATCGCCAACCCCGAGGTTCGGGAGGTCTTTCGCAAGCGGGCGCGGATCATCGCTTCCTTTCGCAGGACGTTGGAGGACCATGGGACCCTGGAGGTCGAGACCCCCACGCTCTCGGTTCTGGCTGGCGGCGCGAATGCCCGCCCTTTCAAGACTTTCCACAATGCTCTGGGGCTTCCCATGTTCATGCGCATCGCTCCGGAGCTCTACCTGAAACGCCTGGTCGTCGGGATGATGGGCCGGGTCTACGAGATCGGCAAAAACTTCCGGAACGAGGGGATCGACACCATGCACAACCCCGAGTTCACCATGATGGAGGTTTACTGGGCCTATGCGGACTATGAGGACATGATGAACCTGGCCGAGGAACTCATCCGCAACGCGGCGCGCGCCGTGGGGCCTTTACGGATCGAGTGGCAGGGCGTTTCCCTGGACCTCGAGAAACCCTTCCGTCGCGTGACGATGCTGGATATGGTCAAGGAGCATTCCGGCGTGGACTTCCGCGAGGTGAGGACCGACGAGGAGGCCCGCAGGATTGCCGCGGAGAAGGGACTGTCGGGAGAGCTCAAGGGGTCGGAAAGCCGTTTTGCCGTGTTGAACCTGATGTTCGAGGCGTTCTGCGAGGAGAAGATCACGGATCCGACCTTCGTCATGGGACACCCGACGGAGATCTCCCCGCTCTCCAAGCGCGATCCGGAGAACCCGGACTACACGCACCGTTTCGAGCTCTTCATGTGCGGTAAGGAGCTGGCGAACGCCTTCAGCGAGCTGAACGACCCGCTGGACCAGAGGGAGCGTTTCGAGGATCAGGTGCGCAAGAAGGAGGCCGGGGACGACGAGGCCCATGTCTTCGACGAGGATTTCATAAACGCCATCGAGTCGGGGCTTCCTCCGACGGGGGGCATGGGGATCGGTATCGACCGTCTGGTGATGTTCCTCACGGGCTCCCGCTCCATCCGTGACGTGATCCTCTTCCCCGCGATGAAGCCGAAGGGATGATGCTCTTGAGGTGTGCGCCATGACCGATCCCCATCCGTCCCGGGAGAAGACCGAGTCCGCGCGGCTGGAGGAATTGTACGAACGCATCGGGCACCACGCGCGCCTTTATTACGAGCAGGACGCCCCGGTGATCTCCGACGCGGAATACGATGCCCTGCTTCGCGAGCTGGAGGCTCTGGAGAGGAAACATCCGGAGCTCGCCCGGTCGGATTCGCCGACGAGGCGCGTGGGCGGAGCGGTCCTGGAGGGGTTCGGCAAGGTCGAGCACGGTCGGCCCATGCTTTCGCTCGACAACGTCTTCGACATGGAGGAATTGGCGTCGTTTCTGGCCCGTATGAAGGGGGCCGTCCCGGATGCGGGCATTCGGGACTGGGCGTTCACCTGCGAGATGAAGATCGACGGTCTGGCGGTCTCCCTCCTGTACGAGGACGGACTTTTTGTCCGCGGCGCCACGCGGGGCAACGGACGGGTGGGGGAGGACGTCACCGAGAACCTGCGTACCCTGCGTTCCCTGCCCCTGCGACTGAAGGGTGCCCTGCCCGGTCTCCTCGAGGTTCGCGGAGAGGTGCTGATGACCCGGAGCCGTTTCGAGGACCTGAATCGACTTCGGGAGGAGCGGGAGGAGCCCCTTTTCGCCAATCCCCGCAACGCGGCCGCCGGAACCTTGCGGCAGCTGAATTCTTCGGTCACGGCGGAACGGGGTCTGGACATATTTCTGTACTACCTGGTGGATGCTCCGGAGCGTGGGATCACCCGTCAGAGCGACATCCTTCCCTGGCTCGCGGAGCGGGGATTGCCGGTTCAGCCCGCTTGGAAACGCTGTGCCGGCTTGACCGAGGTCGAGGAGTTTGTCGAAGCGTGGGGAGAGAAGCGCTTCGAGCTGGACTACGTGACGGATGGGGTCGTCGTGAAGCTGGACGACATCGCCCTGTGGGACCTGCTCGGGGCCACCGCCCATGCGCCGCGCTGGGCGGTGGCCTACAAGTATCCTCCCGAGGAGGCTCTGACCCGCGTGCTGGGTATCGAGATATCCGTCGGCAGGACGGGAGCCTTGACCCCCGTGGCGAACCTGGAGCCGGTACGGCTGGCGGGGACGACGGTGCAGAGGGCGGGACTGCACAACGAGGACGAGATTCGCCGCAAGGACGTCCGGGTCGGCGATACGGTGCGGGTGCGCAAGGCGGCGGAGATCATTCCGGAGGTGGTTCGCGTCGAGACGTCGTACCGGACGGGATCCGAGGTCCCCTTCAAGATGCCCGAACGCTGTCCCTCGTGTGGGGCGGAGGCGGTACGGCTGCCGGACGAGGCGGTCCTGCGCTGTCCCAACCGTTCCTCCTGTCCGGCCCAGCTGAAGGAGGGGCTGCGCTACTTCGCCTCCCGGTCCGGCATGGATATTCGTGGGCTTGGAGAGCGTTTGGCGGAGCAGCTGGTCGATACGGGCAAGGTCCGGGATCTGGCGGACATCTACGAGCTTTCGGAGTCGGCGTGGGCCTCCATGGACCGGATGGGAGAAAAGTCGGCCCAGAACCTGATGACGGGCCTGGAGGCCTCGAAACGTCGTCCGCTTTCCTCCCTGATCGCTGCGTTGGGCATCCGCTATGTCGGTGCTCGTGTTGCTGAGCTGCTGGCGGCCCACTTCGATCACATGGATCTCCTGGGCGAGGCCTCCGAGGAGGAACTGGCGGGAATCGAAGGGGTGGGGCCCGTCATTGCATCCTCGGTCGAGGCCTTTTTCAGGGAGCCGGCCAATCGAGATCTGCTGCGCCGATTGAGGGAGAAGGGACTGAACTTCGCAGGCGAGGCTCGAAAGGGCGAGGGGGCATTTTCAGGGAAAAGTTTTGTTTTCACCGGGGAGCTTTCCAGCATGAAACGATCCGAGGCCGAGGCGCGGGTTCGGGCCTTGGGGGGGACGGCGACGGGAAGCGTCAGCGCCAGAACCGGATGTGTGGTCGCTGGCGCCAAAGGCGGTTCGAAGCTTAAAAAGGCCCGGGAACTGGGAGTGCCCGTGATCGACGAGCGGGCGTTTCTGGATATGCTCGAGGAGGCGGAGTGAATCGAAAAGGCGACGAGCCGTCGAACGAGAACGGCTCGTCGCCTTTTCGAGGGGCGATTCCTTTCGCGGGCTACTGGAAGTACTTGGCGATCGGGTGCTGACGCCTGGCCCTGTCCAGGGCGGCGAGCAACCGTTCGCGAAGGACGGAAGGGGCGTCCATGTCCGCCCTTTTTCGAGCCAGCAATCTGTTGCCGATATAGAGGGCATCGCCCTCGAGGCGAAGGTCGTAGGGGGCCAGCTCCATCTGGAAATCGCTGTCCAGGACGGCGCGGGTCTCCTCGAGAGCCTTGCGGACCTCCAGCTTCCTTTTGCCTCCCCAGACGGGTCTCTCGTCGACGGTCAGCTCCAGCCGGTCGGCCGTCTCCCGAAAGGCCGTCCGCAGTACGGCCAGGGGATATTTTCGCTGGACCTCGATGTTCAGAGACTTCAGCTTTTGGAGGGCAGTCCGAAGGCGCTCCTCGGATTCGGGGTGGTCCATGTAGATGCCGTAGTCCCGTATCGGCTGCTTCAGCTCCTCGTTCATGAATCGCTCCATCAGCGTGATCATCCCGCTGGGGGAATAGCCCGACGCGATGAGGGCGTCGAGCCCTTTGCTGTCCGCCTCCTTCTCGAACTCCATCGTGTAGGCGTTGGTGATCGTCACTTGGGCCACCTGGGCCAGGACGATCGGGGCCGTCGCCCCGCCGCTCAACAAGATGACGGCAAGGGCCGCGAGGGATATTTTGTTGGCCTCGGCGGCCATCTTCAGACCATGCTTCCGGTCCGCGTGGATCATCTCGTGGGCCATGACCGCTGCGATCTCGGAATCGGTCCTGAGGAGGTCGAGAAGTCCTGACGTGAAGAAGATGAAGCCGCCCGGAAGGCAAAAGGCGTTGAGCGCCTCGGTCTTGACGACTCGGAGTTCGTAGGGAATCCGGCGTTCCATATGGGGTTCGAGACGGTTCAGGATCATCTGAAGGCGCGCAAGGACGATCGGGTCCGCGGAGAGGGGCCAATTTTTCTCGATCTCCGCCACGGCCCTTTCCCCAATCTTACGTTCCTTGGCCAAATCGGCAGCCATCTCCGTGTCCTTGGCTTTTTGATCGGCGGATACGGGGGGGCGTGCCGGGGCCTTTTTGGCCGCGGCTAGTCCGGGATCGGCGGCGTTCAGGCAAAGGCTGGCGCTGAAGACGAGAAGCAGGGCCAGACTGCACCGTCTCGTTCTCCTTTTTTCAGGGCTCAAACGTACTCCCTCCCATCTTCGTATAACCGATGAAGGCGTCTCGTCCTCGGGTCATGGAGGCCAGCTTGGTACGCAGTTCATCGACGTGCTTTTCCAGTGCTTCCTGGGCGTGTGCCTCGGCTTTCATGAGGTCTTCCGAGATGGATCGGGTCTCCTGCAGGATGGCGGCGAACTCGTCCGCGTATGGGGCGGGCAGACAGGAGGACAGCTGGTCCCAGAAGCCGTCCATCCCGCGCACCTCCTCAACTCCCGCCTCGGCAAGCACTTCGCCCCAGGAATCCGCCAGGAGCTGAAGGCGGGAGATCAGTGCCTGTTTTTCCTGAAGAATCTGGAGCAGCTCCTCCATGTCCTCATTGAGGACGATGGCCTCCAGTTCTCTCGAGACCATCGTCCTGAGGGTGGCGTAGATGCCCAGCTCCGTCGAGAGCAGGTTCTTGATTCTGGCCGGGAGATCATCCCGCAAGGTTCAATCCTCCGGATTTCTGGGGTTTGGGGGAGGGGGGAGGCGTGGGGGGCTGCGCCGGTTCCTGCTTGAGCTCCGAAAGGGCCTTCCGAAAATCCTCGTCCTCGGGATGGGTTTCCTGATACTCCTTGAGGAGCTTCATCAAAGCCTCCTCCCAGGTTGCCTTGAGCTCCTCCAGAAGCGTTCGTACCGTACGGATGTTGTCGGGAAGCTTCTTGACGTTCGCCTCCACGAGCAGCTGGTACATATAATCGTAGAGGCGCATGAGGCCTTGGGCCATCTCCCCGCCCTTCTGGGTGTTCAAGGTGACCATCAGCTCCCGGATCACGTCCTGCGCCCGGATGATTTCACGGTTGGCCAGGTCGAGGTCCTGCTGATGATCCTCCCCCTCGAGGGCCGTCTCCGCCATGCGGCAGGAACGTATGCCGATGTCGTAGGTGATCAGCAGCAACTGTTCCTTCGTGGCCGTCGATATCTGAGTCGCCTGATAGGCGAACTGTGCGTTGTTTTTGTTTTCCATGGAAAGCATCCCCTCCTATGCTCTATTTTCGGCCGTTCGGGGGAAAACCTTTGCCGATTCCAAGTCAAAAAAAGCGGCGGCCCCGCCCCAAGGGGGTGGAAACGCCGCGGTGTTCTAAAGGATGAGGCGACGGCTAAGCCAGGGCCTTCTGAACGTCGGCATCGGAGCCAACGGTCGTGACCTTTGCCACTACGCCCTTGTGGAGTTCGACCAGGGCGGGCATCTTGGCCGTCAGTTCCAGTTTTTCGGTCATGCGCGCGTTGCGGTAGCCGTCGATCAGGGGGACCTTGACGCCCTTTGCCTTGGCGGCGGCCTCCACGGTGCTGGAGAGCTTGACCTGCTTTTCGTCGATGCTGGAGTAGAAGAAGGCCGTCACGCTCTCGGGCTCCAGCAGGGTGGTGCGCAGGTGGAGCTGCTCGTTGATGTAGGCGGACGCTCCCATCGCGGCGATGGCCCCATCGGACGCCGCGGTGATGACCTGGCGCAGGTGTTTGCTGCAGACGTCGCCGGCGGCGAAAATGCCCTCGACCGAGGTCTCCATGTGCTCGTTGACCAGGATCCATCCGCCCTTCTCGGCCTTGACGAGGCCCCTCACACAGTCGTCGTCCGGAGT
Source organism: Fretibacterium sp. OH1220_COT-178 (assembly GCF_003860125.1). Lineage (NCBI taxonomy): Bacteria > Thermotogati > Synergistota > Synergistia > Synergistales > Aminobacteriaceae > Fretibacterium > Fretibacterium sp. OH1220_COT-178. The sequence goes on from NZ_RQYL01000003.1 coordinate 83,389, forward strand.
CTGGCCGACGAACATGAAGACGCCCGCAACCTTGAGGTCGGAGAGCTCCCCGGTCTTGACGTTTTTGAGGACCAGGTTCTCCACGACACCGTCGCCCTCGATGCGCTCGACGACGCTGTTCCAGACGGGGACGATCTTGGGGTTGGACATGGCGTGTTCGATGGCCGCACGGTCGGCACGGAACTCGTCTCGGCGGTGGATGATGTAGACCTTGGAGGCGAATTTGGTGAGATAGACGCCCTCCTCGACGGCGGTGTTTCCGCCTCCGACGACCGCGACCTCCTCATCCTCGTAGAAGGCCCCGTCGCAGACGGCACAGAAGCTGACGCCCTGCCCGATGTGCTCGGCCTCGCCCTCGCAGCCCAGACGGCGGAAATGAGCGCCCGTCGCGACGATCACGGCTTCGGCCTCGACCTCGCCCTTGTCGGTCACGACGATCTTCTTACCGTCGCGCAGCTCCACCTTCTTGACGTCTGCGATGCGGATCTCCGTATTGAACTTAAGAGCGTGCTCGCGGAACATGTTGCCCAGATCGGGGCCTGTGGAATGCTGAACGCCGGGCCAGTTCTCGATCTCGTCCGTAATGTTGATCTGACCGCCCGTGGCGGCCTTTTCGAGCAAGAGGACGTCCAGCCCCGAACGGCGCCCGTAGATCGCCGCGGTCATCCCCGCAGGGCCGGCCCCGATGATGACAAGCTCTCTCTTCTCCATAACGCATCGTCTCCTTCGACCGAAAATCGTATAGAATTCCACTCCCGCCCCCTCGACGCCGAGGAAACGAGGTATAGCCCCTAAAAAAATCCTCAAAAATCCCCTTTATTATCCTCGATATCTCCAGACCATGCAACGAGGAATTGCGGATAAATCCGGAAGTTCACTTAAAAATTGAAATTTCCCTTGAGGGGGTTCGCGCAGGGCTTGTGCCTGTCGGGCGTCGCCCATCTCGAACAGCAACAGCCCCCCCGGTTTCAGCCATCCGGAGGCGGCCTCGAAGAGCGCGCGATAAAAATCCATTCCATCCGGTCCTCCGTCAAGGGCCATGTGGGGCTCGAAATCCCGAACCTCCCGCATGAGCCCTGCAATGGCCTCCGTGGGAATGTAGGGAGGGTTGCTGACGACCAGATCGCACTCCGCACGGACGGGGATGTCCGCGGGGGTCCGGGAGTGCAGCAAAAGGGCTCGCTCCAGAAGACCGTATCGCGAGAGGTTCCGCCAGGCACAGGCCAGGGAGAGGGGGTTTTTCTCGGCCAGAAACCCATAGGACTGCGGCCGCTCCGCCAAAAGTGCGACGGCGATGCAACCGCTGCCCGTCCCCCAGTCCAGAAAACGGAATTCGCCGTTTGGCATCACGTCCAGTGCCAGGTCGACGAGCAGCTCCGTCTCCGGCCGCGGGATGAGCACGCCGGGCCCCACCTCGAGGTCCCTGCCCCGAAACGGAGCGTTGCCCAAGAGGTATTGGAGCGGCTCTCCGGCCTCACGGCGCAGGAGCAGAAGCTCGAGCCGTTTGCGGTCCTCCTGGGGGAGTGAGTCGTTCGGACGGGCCAGGAGGGAGGCGGCGGTGCAGTTCAAGACGTGACGGAGCAGCCAGTCGGCCTCCTGCCCCGCGTTGGCGATCCCGGAACGAGAGAGCCGCGATCGGATCTCCGCGCGGAGCGCCCGAAGGCCGAGCGCGGGAAGGGCCTCCGTCATTCCTCCAGGTGCTGCAGCTTCTCCGTCTGATCCGCCAGGGTCATCGCGTCCATCATCTCGTAGAGGTCGCCGTCCAGATAGGCGTCGAGCCTGTAGAGGGTCAGGTTGATGCGGTGGTCCGTGATGCGGTTCTGCGGAAAATTGTAGGTCCGGATCCTCTCGGAGCGGTCGCCCGATCCGATCTGTCCCCGCCGCTCGGAGGCCTGTTCGGAGGCCTGCTTCTGGAGCTCGATGTCGTAAAGCTTCGTTTTGAGGTAGGTCATGGCCTTCGCGCGGTTCTTGATCTGCGACCGTTCGTCCTGGCACGTCACGACCAGTCCCGTCGGAATGTGGGTGATGCGGACCGCGGAGTCCGTCATGTTGACGTGTTGTCCGCCCGCTCCGCTGGACCGGTAGGTGTCGATCTTCAGGTCCTCGGTACGGATTTCGATCTCGACATCGTCCGCCTCGGGGAGCACGGCGACCGTAGCGGCGGAGGTGTGGATGCGTCCGCTCGCCTCGGTCACGGGAACGCGCTGGACGCGATGGACCCCGCTCTCGAATTTGAGCCTGCTGTAGGCCCCGTCGCCATCCACCCGAAAGGCTATCTCCTTGTATCCTCCGATACCGGTCTCGTTGCTGTCGATGACCTCCATCCTCCAGTGCTGGCGCTCGCAGAAACGGCTGTACATTCTGTAAAGGTCGGCGGCGAACAGGGCGGCCTCCTCCCCCCCGGTACCCGCCCGAATTTCGACCGCAACGCTCTTCTCGTCGTTCGGGTCCTGAGGCAGCAACAGCAGCTTCAGCTCGTCGGTAAAGCCCTCGACCTTGGGCTCCAGGGCCTCCAGCTCGTCCCGGGCGAGGGCTTCCATGTCCGAATCGCCGCTCTTCAGCAGCTCTCGAGCCTCCTCGATGCCGGCAAGGACGGCACGGTATTCGCGATACTTTTCCACCACCGGCTCGAGCTGGGCCCGGCGCTTCCCCAGGGTTTGAAGCTCCCTGGGGTCGGAGGCCACGGCGGGGTCGGACATCCTGCGCTCGATGTCCAGAAAGTCCTCCTCCAGGGCCTTGAGTTTGGGCTCGATATTCATACGGGGTCACGCTCCGTTTCGCTTTTGTGGATGGCTTCCGACGCCGCGGAATCGGACGTCTCCCGTCCCAGCGCGACGTTCAGGGAGGTCAGAGCGACCTCGATCTGGTCGAGATCGGGTTCCCTTGTCGTCAGGTATTGCAGGGAGAGGACGGGAGCCATCAGAAGACGGCCGATCGGCCCCGCATTTGCGGTGAGGCGGATGATCTCGTAGGAGACGCCGATCACCAGGGGGATCAGCAGCACGCGCGTACCGACCCGCCACAGGAACCCCCCGCTGCCGATGGCGGAGAAAACGGCGATGCTGACGATGACGGCAATCAGGAGAAAGGAGGTTCCACACCGAGGATGGATCCTCGAGCACCACGCGATGTTGGCGGGAGCCATCTCCATTCCCCCCTCGAAGGCGTTGATGGTCTTGTGCTCGGCCCCGTGGTATCGAAAGACCCGACGGATGTCCGACCAAAGTCCGATCAGGCCGACATAGCCCACGAACACCGCCGCCCGGACGATTCCCTCGAGGATATTCGCTCCCAGGGGGGAAAGGGAGAACAGCCTGGCCGTCCAGTCGGCTGCCCAGAGGGGCAGAGCCACAAAGAGCAACATCACGGCGAGGACGGCCGTTCCTATCGCGACCACGAGGTCCCTGAGTCCGAGCGTCTCCTGGGTCTCTTCGAGGGCAATTTCCGCAGAACGGGAAAGGGCGCGAAATCCCGTGGCCATCATCTCGCACATGACGACGACGCCCCGGAGGATCGGCAGGCTCCAGGGTCGATTCCCGACTCGGGAGCTGTTGCGCCAGCTCTCCCGGAAGATCTCGCCGTCGGGCTTGCGGACGGCCAGCCCCCAGAGCTCGCTGCCCTTCATGAGCACGCCCTCGATGACGGCCTGCCCTCCGACGGGCATGCGCCGCGCTTCCTCCGTCCAGAGTCCGAATGCGACGCAGAAAAGTTGTCTTATGTCAATCTTTCGCAAGAAGATCCTCCATATCCTTGTAAGGCCTTCCGCAGGGCCGCGCCTCGACGCAAGGACCGAACAGGCACGAGGGACCGGCCGTGCGGAAAAGGGCGGGAGCTGCGTTTCGGCATTCCGCCAGCATGAGCCGGGCCATCTCCCGTATCTCCCACTGGGCTCTGCGGCAGAGCCGCAGACGGAAAAAATGATGCAGTTCCCGCGCGTTCATGGTCAATACCAGACGGGTTTCCCAGCCATGGGGCAAAATGAAACGGGCGTCCTCCGCCGGAATGCCCATCGAAAGAAGCGCCTTATAGCCCTCGTGAGCGGAGCGAACTTGCCGTGTGAAGAGCGAGGCCGCCTCAGGGCATGCCGCTACGGAGGGCGGCATGACGACGTCAGGCTTGTCCATCCGGACGTAGCGCTGGCTCTGCTGGCTGAAGCTGGCGATGCGGTGCCTCACCAGCTGGTGCGACGCCACACGGCTCAAACCGTCCACGGCGAAGGTGAAGACGGCATGTTCGAAGGGGGAGTGATGGCCGCTCCTCCAGATGTGCGCCAGCAGATCCTCCGAGAGGAGCTCCGTCTCCCCGGTGAGGAGGTCCGCAGCCGTGACGTCCCTGTAACAAAGCCTGGCGGCGGCGGCCACAAGTTCGTCCGGCTTTGGAGTCGAGGCCAGAAGGGTTACTTTGCAGAACATCGTTTCTGTCCTTCGTCGGCGAATAAAGATGTTTAATAAGGAAAAAGGGGCTTCCCGCCCCTTTTTATACCTCGGTCTTCTGGCCGTAGTTGATCCCCGCGTACTTCTTCTGGAACTTCTCGAGACGTCCGGCCTCCGAGAGAACCCGGCCCCGCTTGCCCGAGTAGAAGGGATGGCACTGGGAGCAAACGCCCACCCGAATCTCCTTCTGTGTGGAACTGGTCGTGAAGGAGTTGCCGCAGGCGCAACTCACCTTGCACTCCTGATAGACGGGATGAAGCTCTTTTTTCATGATCGACACACCTCCAAAAAAGGCGAAACTCAGTGACGCAACCCGAGACGCTCGATCAGCGAACGGTAACGGTTGAAGTCCTTCTCCTTGAGGTAGCGCAGAAGCTTGCGGCGGCGCCCGACCATCTTGAGAAGGCCTCTGCGGGAGTGGAAATCCTTCTTATGAATCTTCAAATGCTCCGTCAGCTCGCGCACACGCTCGGTCAGGACCGCAACCTGAACCTCCGGGGAGCCCGTATCCGTCTCGTGGGTCCGATAGTCCGTGATGACGGCCTGTTTCTTTTCCTTCTGGATCATTCTCAATCACCTCTGTCTCCAAAGTTGCCGCAAAACCAGGAACGCGTCGATCCGAAACGCCGATCCGAGTTCAGGGCCGCAAGGTATCTTACCACCGCCGAAGACTACGCGCAAGGCCGTTTTCGAGTCTCGCCGTCGGGAGAAAAGCAGGATCCGTCCATTTTGCTCAAGGAAGATTTTACGCTATATTAATTTAAGTTATCCTTATCCAAGGCCGAATGGGATGGATGCAATCGAAACGTCGCTGAGGGAGATCAGGGACATGCTCCGGCCCTGGCTCGAGCGGGGCGGAAATACGCTGAAATGCCGCCAGAGACTGAGAACGGTAAATCCTCAAATCTGAACTGCTGGAGGAGGCCCCATGGAGATCAAGAAATCTGTCTGTCCTTACGACTGTCCGGACTGCTGCGGCCTGTTGGTCCAGGTGGAGAACGGGAGGGCCGTACGCGTCGAGGGCGATCCCGCCCATGCCTTTACTCGCGGCACCCTTTGCCCCAAGATGACCCGCTATGAGCGCACGGTCCACTCGCCCCGCCGTCTGTTGACGCCCCTGCGCCGCAAGGGGCCGAAGGGCAGGGGCGACTTCGAGCCCTTCGGCTGGGACGAAGCGGTCCGTGAAATCACTGGCCGCTGGAAGGAGATTATCCGCGCGGACGGCGCCGAGGCCATCCTGCCCTATTCGTATGCCGGCACCATGGGAATCGTCCAGTACGGCGCCGGCCACGCCTTCTTCCACCTGCTGGGCGCCAGCAGCCTAGATCGAACCATCTGTGCGCCGGCCAAGAGCAGGGGGTACCGGGACGTCATGGGCGCCACCCTGCCCACAGCCCCCCAGGAGGCGCAGAAAAGCGACCTCGTCGTGCTCTGGAGCATCAGCATGCTGGCCACGGACATCCACTTCCGCCATGACCTGGAGATTGCCCGCAGAAATGGTGCCGAGGTTTGGTGCATCGATACCTACGAGACCCCAACCGCCCGATACGCCGATCGTTTCCTTCGCGTGAAGCCGGGGACGGACGGCGCCCTTGCGCTCGGCATGTTGCACGTCCTGGAACGCGACGGTCTCGTGGATACGGATTTTCTGCGGCGGTACGTGCAGGGCTGGGAGGAACTCAAGGCAGGCGTCCTGCCCCGCTATTCGCCGGAGGCGGTCTCCCGCATCACGGAGATCTCCATGGGTGCCCTTGAGGCCTTTGCCCGCGCCTACGGTCGTGCCCGTGCTCCGTTCATCCGCCTGGGCAGCGGCATGTCCCGGTACACCAACGGCTCCATGACCGCCCGGCTCATCACCTGCCTGCCGGCGGCAGTGGGCGCCTATGCGCATGAGGGCGGCGGTCTGCTGACCTCGGCATCCGGAAGCAGCGCCTTCGACAACGGAATCATCCGTCGGCCCGGCCTGGAGAAGCGGGGCATTCGCCATATCAACATGTGCGAGCTAGGCAAGGCCCTCAACGACCCGGAGCTTTCTCCGGCTGTCAAAAGCCTTTATGTCTACTCCTCCAACCCGGCCTGCACCGCCCCGGATCAGAACGCCGTCGTCCGCGGCCTGATGCGGGACGACCTGTTCACCGTGGTCCACGAACGCTTCCTGACCGACACGGCGCGCTATGCCGACATCGTGCTGCCGGCCACCTCGTCCCTGGAGCACTGCGATATCTACGGAGCCTACGGTCACTACACCGTTCAGAGGGCGGATGCCGTCATTCCGCCCGTGGGCGAAAGCCGGTCCAATTGGCAGGTCTTCTCCGTCCTGGCAAACGGCATGGGATTGCAGGATCCCATGTTCCGGCAAAGTGAGCGAGACCTTGTGGAACGGCTTATCGAAAGCACGAAGACCCGCTGGCCGCTGCCTGTGGACCTGAATCGTCTTGCCGGCTGCGAACCTGTGGATCTGCCGCTGCCCGAGAATTACAAGATGAACTTCGGCACCCCTTCAGGCAGGATCGAGATCCGCAATCCCCGCGCCCATCCGGAACTGCCGGACTACTTCCCGCCCCATGGCGACGATGCCCCCTTCCAGATGGTCAACGCACCGGATCCGCGTATCCTGGACAGCTCCTTCAACGAGCGCGAAGATCTCATCAGAGGCAATACCATGGTGCTGATGATGAATCCGCTCGATGCCGCAAGACTCGAGCTTGCCGAGGGGCAGGAGGTCGTCGCCTCCAATGTCCGCGGCGAGGCCCGTTTTACCCTGAAGGTCACGGAGCGCACCGCCCCCGGCCGTGTCGTCACGGAGGGCGTCTGGTGGAGGGAACACACCAGGGACGGCAACGTCAATCTTCTCACCGCCCAGCGCCTCACCGACAAGGAGGGCGGGAGCACCTTCTACGACGTCTGCGTCGATGTGCGCGCCGCGGAGTGATTGAGACCGGACCTCCGGAGAAAGCCGGAGTCGCGGACGATGCGTTCGGCGGTTTGGGGCCGATTCCCCGCAGTCCGACGCTGCCGTCGGAGTGCGGGGAGGTCGCCGCAAAGAAAGGCGGGGTCATGTTGCGAGGGGTCTCCATAGACAGGCACTCCGTGGGCCGTGGGGGTTCTTCCGTGCCCCAACACGGGAACAGGGGGCCTGGCTTCCCGGGCGTTGCTGCGATGGAGTAAAATAAAGGCGGTTTCCGGGGCATCATTCCGGGGAATATCGATATTTTGCGGGGAGAGTTCGCCGATGCTGGAAAACTACGATGCCGAAAGCGCCGTTGAACGGGTCCGGTCCGCCCTGGACGAGGCCGGGGCGGCGGATATCGCGATCAAAAGGGCCGAGGGAACGATTTTTACCGTGCAGGACGCCGCCAAGACCGTCGGCGCTCCGCCGGAGGAGATCCTCAAAAGCCTTGTCTTTCTCGTGGACGGCAATCCCTGCTTGGTCCTGATGAGCGGAATCAACAGGGTGGACGCCCGGGCGGTCGCCCGGGCTCTGGGTGGCAGAAAGGCCAAGATGGCGCAGCCGGAATACGTCCTCGAGCACTTTGGCTTCAAGGTCGGCGGCGTGCCGCCTGTCGGCTATCCCTCGCGTCTGCCCGCTCTCCTGGACGAGGATCTGTTCGTTCATGCCATCGTCTGGGCCGCTGCCGGTACGGATCACGCCTTTTTTCCCATCGCCCCCGATCGCCTGCTCGACATGGTCGGCGGGACGAGAGCGGTCCTGAAAAAGGAAGCCGCGGAGCGGTGAGCCGTTCGCCGAGGGGTGGCGTCGCACCGGACGGGTTTCGGGCCCTGCATCGTTTTGGCCAGAACTTTCTGGTCGATCGGGGAGTTCTGGAGGATATCGTCCGCCGTGCTTCGATAGGGGAGGACGACGTCGTCCTGGAGATTGGTCCGGGGCAGGGCGTGTTGACCCGGGCGCTGCTCGAACGGGGGTGTTCCCGCCTCCATGCGGTCGAGCTCGACGAACGCCTCAGGGAGACGCTGGAGTCGCTGGCATTGCGGGAACCGCGGCTTTGCCTCCACTGGAGCGACGCCCTACGCGTGGATTACGCAGCGCTCGATCCCTTTCCCCGCAAGGTGGTGGCGAACATCCCCTACAGCATCACGACCCCCTTGATATGGACGCTTCTGCGTTTCGCCGGGCGGGGACTTCGGTATCATCTTTACATGGTGCAGAAGGAGGCGGCGGATCGCCTTGCGGCGGAGGCGGATACGAAGGAGCGCTATCCTCTGGGGGTGACCCTGGAGGTGATGGGGGGGGTCGAACGGGTACGCCGGGTTCCTCCCTCCTGCTTCCGTCCCAGGCCGCGTGTGGATTCCGCCGTGGTGGAGATCGTACTGACCAGGAATTTCCATTTGATGGAGGACGCCCTGTGGAGCGACATGCTTCACAGGGCCTTCGCCCAGAGGCGCAAGACGTTGTTCAACAACCTCAAAGGTTTCGGAAAGATCGAAGATTGGGAGGAACTGCTGAGGAAAACGGGCCTAGATCCGCGAAACAGGGCCGAGGACCTTCGGGGCGAGGAATGGTTGCGCCTGCATGAGGCCCTGAGGACGTCCGTCGGTTAGCGCGATCGGCCCTTCCCTTGTGGTTAGGGGGGATATCATGACCGTTTTTGTTCTTTCCTTTCTGGCCTATCTGACGCTCGCCTGGTCCGGGGAGTCCGGAGGGGGGATTCTTTTCGAAGCCCTTGGGGCCGCCTCCATCGTAACGCTTGCGGCACCGGGGATCCCCATCGACTTAAGACCCGGCAGGGGCCTCAATCCGAGACGCTGGTGGCTCGTTCTGCGCTGCCTCTTCGGGCCGGTCCTCTCAGGACTTGTAAGGGGGGCGCTCGAGGTGGGCGGTCGGTTCACAACCGGGGACATGCACCCCGGGATCGTCAGTTTCGATCCCCATCTCAAGCGCGATCTCGCCCGGGCCCTGTTGGCGGGGCTCCTGAATCTCCGCCCGGGTATCCTGGTGCTGGACGTCGGCGGAGACGGCGTCTTTTGTCTTCATCTTCTCGATGCCCGAGGCGGGGCCGCCGAGGCGGAGAAGATGTGCATGCCCCTTGTGCGGTGGGTCAGGAGGATCGCGGAGTGAGTGGGGTCCCCTGCCTTTTGATGGGGATGGCGGTTTTGTTTTTGACGCTGTCTCTGGCCGCTTTGCCCCGACTCCTTTTCGCATCCGGCCGGGAGGATCGGCTGGTGGTGCTCGACGCGTTCAACACCCTGGTCTCCCTGGCTCTCCTGCTGGCGGCGGCGGCCTGCGAATCCCTGGTCATGGTCGACATCGCGATCGTCTACATCGTGGTCTCCTTCATTGTCGGGCTCTGTCTGGTCCAAGCCTCGGAAAGGGGGGTGTGAGATGCCGGCGATTCTTCTCGCGTTGCCGCTGCTGACGGGATTCCTTTTCGGCCTTCTGGGGGTGATCGCCCTGTATCGTTTTCCCGACGTTTACACGCGAATTCAGGGGGAATTCAAGTGTTTGACCGCAGGAGGGATCTTCGTCTCGGCCTCGTTGCTGCTCCATGCCCTCGTGAGCTTCCTCGCGGACGAGGGGGAGGAGCACTTTCTGCCGCTGTTCCTGCACATCCTGGTTGCGGGAGTTCTTCTGGCGGTGCTAAAAACCGTCGGCGTTCATGCCCTGGCCCGCGCCGTTTTTCGATCGGGACCGTCGGCCGGTTCCTCGTCCGCTCCCGAGGAGAGGAGGGCGTCATGACCTCCGTTCTTTACGTTCCGCTGCTTACGGCCCTGCTGTTTTCGGGATGCGCGTCCTTGTGGATTCCGGGAGCCTTGAGCGCGGTGTTCTCCTTCGCCGTGTTCCACCTTCTTCTCGCGGTGGCGTTTTATGTTTTGGGGGCTCCCGATGTAGCCTTCATACAGCTTGCGGTCGGTTCGGGCCTTTCGACCATCGTCCTCGTGATCGCAATCCGGGCCTGTCGCGTCAACGGAGAGGGAGGAGGCGTCCGATGAAAAAAATCCTTTTTGCGGCCGCCGCCGTGCTTTTGGCGGCGCTGTTTTATGGGGCTTTCTCCGTCGTCCGCCCCTTGGATTTTTCACGGGGAGCGTTCTCGGCGGACCGCTATCCGGGACGGCATTTCAAAAGAAATCTATCGACGGAACGGGTCTATGAGCTCGTCGGGCACGACCGCGGATTGGACAGCCTGATTGCGGCCGCGGCATTTTTCGCGGCATTCTGCGGCATCAGTGCCCTCTTTCGCGAGGGCGGAGGCAGGGGGCGATGAGGCCGATGTCGCCGGTGGTCGTCACGACGTCGAAGTTTCTGGCCTGTTTTTTGGCGGTGTTCGGCCTCTACCTGGTCGGTTCCGAAGGGGGCGGGTTGGCGCACTGTGCCGGAGCGCTCCTCGCCCTGCTTCCGGTGCTTCTGCTGGTGTCCTGGGGGGAGGGGCGTTTCTATTCCTGGTTCCGGGACGGAGTCTTCGGCCTCATGACTTTCGTCGGACTCCTTTCGATGTTTTTTCTGGTCTGCCGGGAGGTCCTCGGAGGGGATGCGGCTGGCTTCCGTTCAGCTGAGAATGCTCGGTCCCTCCGGGGAATGAGCGTCGCCTCGACCCTGGCCTTCCTGGGGGGCTTCGCGCGCATTCTCGTCCACATGTACGACAGCATCGCATGGAACAGCAGGGGAGCGGGAGGGGAGCGCGGGCATGACCGATTCGATCGTGAGCCCCGATAACGCCGCGTACCTGGTCGCGGCTCTTTTGGTCCTCGCGTCCCTTCTCTGCCTCCTGATGCGCCGGGACCGCATCCGGCTGTGCGTTGCCGTCAACGTCCTGGCCTCGGCAGGAAGCCTGCTGCTGCTCCTGTGGGGCTGTCGGAACGGCAATGCTCTTCCCGCCGCCGACGGTCCCCTTGCGCAGGGGGGGCTTCCGACCTTCCGCTTCTTCGCGCTGCTCTCCATACTGCTCTCCTTCTCGGCCTTCGTCCTGATGCTGGCTTTGGTCGTCCTTCTCGGCAGGCATCACGGGCCGGCCGGATCCAATGGAGGCGAAAGGACACAATGAGCTGGCGCATGCACCTCCCGTTTCTGCTGATTGTCGTGCCGGTGGGGGGAGCCTTCCTGATGCCCTTCGTCGGACGCCTGGGCGAGACGGCCCGGGACCGCTTCTACCGTCTGGTCCCCTTTCTGCTTGTCCCGCCGGCCGTGCTGCTTTTTTTGAGGCACCTTGGGCAGGGCACCTCCCTTTACGTTCTTGGAGGAGGTACGGGCCTGCTCCCTGGAGACTGGGGCGCGGTACGGATTCTGCTCGCGATCGATCCCTTTTCCTCCGGGCTTGTCCTCTGCACGGTCCTGCTGTCCCTTTCCGGAGCGCTGTTCTCGGTCCGGGACATGGAGCGTTTTTCCGGAAAAAAACGTTACGCGTCCCTCCATCTTCTTCTGGTGTCGGGGACCGTCGGGATGTGCCTGGCCGCAGATCTTTTCAGTCTTTTTGTGTTCATGGAGCTGTGTTCCCTGTCGGCCGCCGGTTTGACGGCCTTTTGGAGGGACCGGCCGGAGAGCCTCGGTGCGGGGTTCCGATCCCTGGTCAGCGATCGGGTAGGGGCGATCTTTTTCCTGATGGCCGCTGGGGCCCTCTGCGGAAGATACGGAACATCGAACATTTTTCTGCTGGCGGAACGAATGCGCTCCGGCCCTCTGGAACTCCTCGTCCTGGCTGTTTTTCTGGTGGTCCTTGCCTCTCGATGCGGACTCTTTCCGTTGCATGTCGGAGCCGTCGACACCCTGGGTGAGGTGCCCGGAGGCATCGCCTGCCTCGTGGCTGCCCGTCTCCAGGCCGCCTTTTGCGCGATGGTGCGCCTCTGCGGCGTGCCGTTCGCAGAGCTTGCGGGGACAGCGTCCTGGTGCTTGATTGTCCTGGGGGGCCTGTCGGGACTGGCGGGTGGCTTCATGAGCCTGAGGGAGAGGGATCTCCGCCGTCTTGCGGCCCATATCCTCGTCTCTCAATCGGGCTTTGCGGTCTCGGCTTTGGGGTTGGCGCTTCGGCTGAAGCAGGCGGATCCTGGGCGGTGGGCGGCACTCGAGGCCGGGCTCCTCCTGAGCATTCTTGCCGCTCTGGCCGGGGGGCTCCTTCTGCTGTGCACCGCGTCCCTCTGCCATTCCGCGGGAACCCGATTTCTCGACAGAATGGGAGGCTTGGCCCAAAACATGCCGTGGACGCTCTCCTTTACCCTGATGGCCGGGGCCTTCCTCGTTGGGCTCCCTCCCCTCAGCGGTTTCACGGCAAGATGGAAACTTTGTGGAGCCGGAATATTTCTGGGCCCGCTTTTCCCTGCCGTGCCCCTCGTCGCCTCCCTGTGGGGAACCGGAGGGATCCTGAGGGGGGTGAGCGGCGCCTTTTTGGGCCCCTTCCGAAGGTCTCCGAGCGCCGTTGGCGAGGTCCCCGACGGGATGAAGGCAGGCATGGGAGTTCTCGCGTCGTCGCTCCTGGCCGTTGGTTTGTTGGTCGACTGGTTCCCCGCCGGGTTCCTCGAGTCGGGGGCCCGCTCGGTGTTCGACTCCCGAAGGGCCGTTGGCGTGCCCTTGGGCTGGAATGGTCCGGTATCCGATTTCGGGTATTGGAATGTGCTTGCCGGCTGCGTTCTTTCCCTTTTTGTGGGGGGAAGCCTTTTGGCGCTTCGGGCCTTCGGGCTCGCAGAGTCGGGGGGGCGGAGCTGCCGGGAGGGGGTCCGTCCGTTTGCCGAACGAGGGGAGGAACTCGGGGCCCCCTCCTTCGATTTGAGCTCCTTCGGCCGAACACGGCGCCCGTTTTGGGACCTTCCGGGTCTTCTGCACGACGGAGGCGTGGCGGACAGCGTGGGGTGGCTTCTGTCGACCCTGACCGTTCTCGCACTTTGGCTCCTTTGGGGGGCACGATGAACACGCCGCTCAGGGAAGGGATTTTTATACGATCCCCGTGGATTCTTCCCTTTCACGGGGAGGGCGACGGGGGGTTCCGGACCGAGTTCCTCCTGTCCGAGTTGACTCGAATCCAGCCAGGGCTCCGGTACGTGACGAGCCCCCGTCACGCCGATGTCCTGCTGATCCTGGGGGCGGTCAGGGAGGATCTGTCCGGCCCGCTCGGGCTTATTTACTCTCAGATGTCCAGGCCGAGGGCAGCCGTCCTGGTTCTGGACCGCTGCGTCCTTTCGGATTCGGGGTCGCTTGGGGGGCTTCCGGCCGAGACGATCTCCGTCGATGCGTCGCCGGAGGCCGTCTGGCGAGGGATTCGGGAGGCCTTGTGCGGGCGGAGGGCGAAAACATGAACGCCAGGTTCAGAAAAAATGCGTTGCCCTGTCCGGAGCTGGCGGAGCGGCTGAACGCCCGTTTCGGGGAGTCCCTGAAGATCGTCGCGATCCTGGAACGGAGGGGCGGGCACGCCCGTTCCGTTCAGGGACAGGATCTCCTCCTCCGCGTCGCTCCGACGTCGTTTGCCGGTTTTGTCCGGGCGCTCTTCGAATTCGACGGGCCCGTCTTTCACGGCCTCTTCGGCGAGAGCGGCGAAGAAGGAGTTCTGTTGCACTATCATTTCTCCCTCTTCCAAAGACGTAGGGGAAGTCGGGTGGGAATCCAGGCCACGGTTCCTCTGCATCGGGAAGAGCTTTCCATCCCGTCCCTCGTCGACCTGCTCCCGAGTGCGGAGGGCTGCGAACGCAGGCTGGAAAAGATCCTGGGCGTTTCCTTTCACCCCGGCGGAGGGACGCCCTTCGAGGAGGAATGAGCGATGTCGAGGCCCTATACCCTTCTGTTGGGTACGACCTGCTCCGGCTCCATTCCGGTTCCGCTTCGTTTGGAGCTGGAGGGGGAACGCATCCTGGGGGCCCGTCTCCTGCCGTTCCCTGAAAAAAACTCCTGGCGTACCGTGTCCCCGGAGCGGGGGCTGAAGATCGTCGCAGGGCTTCCGGGGACGGACGCCTTTGCCCGCAGTCTCTGCTATATTCAGGCCGTAGAGCGCGCGGGGGGCTGGGAGGTCCCCCCGAGGGGGCAGTATGTCCGTACCGCGATGCTCGAGCTGGAGCGGATGGCCTCGCACCTCCTGTGGATCGCACGGCTCTGCCGCTCCATCGGCTTCGCTTCAGGCCTTCACAGGGCGCTACGCTTGGGACATTCCGTCCTGGAAGCTGCGGACCCCCTTTTAGAGGCGCCTTTCGGCCGCGGGCTCCTGAAGGTCGGGGGGGTCTCGAAGGACATCTCTCCCAAGGCCGACCGTGAGATTCGGAGGATGGCCGTGTCCCTTCCCGGCGAGTTCGAATCCCTGTCCTCACGACTGCTGAAGGGGGTTCCGGTCCGCCCGCGCATCGAGGCCGTGGGCATACTGGGGCGGGCGGAGGCCCTGCGCTGCGGAGTGACCGGGCCGGTCGCCCGCGGCAGCGGGATTCGCATGGATCTTCGAAAGAGCGCCCCCGGGGAGGCCTACTCGGATATCGAAGTGGAGCCGGTCCTTCCTGGGGAGTCCGGCGGAGGGGGGCGCGGGGATGTGCGTGACCGTTTGGCCGTTCGTGTGGGCGAGCTGTCTCAGTCGTTGCGGATACTTATAAAAATTTTTGAGGGGCTCCCCGAAGGGCCCCTCGCCACCGAGCCCCTGGCTCCCCCTCTTGGAGCGACGGGGTGGGGCATCGTCGGGGCGCCTCAGGGGGACGAGAATCAATTCGTGCGCTTGGATGGAGAGGGCAACGTCTCCCTGTGGGAGCGCCGATCGCCCGGGGCGTCCAATCTGACCGCGCTGCCCGATCTGCTCGTGGGGAACGAACTGGCCGATGTCGCTCCGATCCTGGCCAGCGTCGCCCCGGTATTCTGACGGGGGCCGAAGGGGGGGGCGCGTCATGAGCGTATTTTTTGCCCTGTTTCTGAAAATGTTCGCCGCTGCGGTCCTTCTGCCCCTGGCGGCCTTGGGGGCCCTGATCTCGGATGGCGCCGTGCGGGGGCTCGCCGCCCGCATTCTGGGAGAGCCCTCTCCGTCCCCTCTGCAGCCGGTCCATGACGTCCTCAAGCTCTCCTTCAAGGAGTCCATCGAGCCGAGGGGCTCCGCCGGGCCCCTGTTTCGAGCCGCTCCCTGGCTCTCTCTGGCCCTGGTCCTGATGGTCTTTCTCTACATCCCCGCGGGACGTTTTCCTGCCGTGCTGGGCGGCGAGGGCGACGTGATCCTGATCTTTTTCCTTCTTGTCGCGAGCAGTTCCTTCAGGGTGCTGGGGGGAACGGCAAGCGCAAATTCGTTGGCCGTCCTGGGGGCCGGACGGGAGACGGCCCTGATGATGGCCTGGGGCGTCCCCTTTTCCCTCGTCGTCGGCGCGCTGGCCTGGCTGGCCTGGCGCACGGGAATGCCCGGGGTCCCGATGGGAATCGAGGTGTTCGTGGCGAAGTCCGTATGGTCGGTGGTCGGCGGGGCCGGGGTGCTGGGCCTGACCGCACTGATGTTTGCCCTTGCCGCCATCCTGCCCGCAGTCTCGGGAGAGGGTCCCATGCAGATATCCGAATCCGAGGACATCCTCTCGGGTCTGTCCGTCGAGTACAGCGGCATCGACCTCGCTTTTCTCGAGATTGCAGGTTCCCTTCGCGCCTTTGCCGTATCCGCCCTCTTCGTCTCGTTCTTCTTGCCGATCTCGGCTTCGGGCCCTTTCGGTCGAGGAGGCTTCTTCGTTGCGACCCTCGAATTCCCGCTCTTCTGGACCAAGGTCTTTCTCGTCCGGACAACGATTGGAAGCGCATCCAGGGTGCTCTTCACCCGCCTCTCTCCCGGAGGGGCCGTGCGGTTCTGCCTGGGGGGAGCCCTGGGGCTGTCGCTGGTCGGGGCCCTGTTGCTGTCCGTGGATCTTCTGCTTTAGGCGGAGCCGCTCAGGAGACGTCCGGCGGCTCGGAGAAGCGCCTCCAGAGGCGACGCAGCCGAGAGGCGATCCGTTCTTCATAGCCCAGATCCCCCGGATGATAGAAGCGCCTCGGGGTTTCCATGTACCTCTGGGGGAGCCAGTGGCGCGGGTCGTCGTGAGGGTAGAGATAACCGCTGCCGTCCGGTTTGAGATGCTGGGGAACGGGCTGGAGGTCCCCGCCCTCTATGGCCCTCATGGCCTTGTCGACGGCGAGGTAGGCGCTGTTGCTCTTCGGGGCGGCGGCCAGGTAAAGGACGGCCTCGGACAGGATGATGCGGGCCTCGGGAAGTCCCGTCATGTCCGAGGCGTAGGCAGCCGCGGACGCGACCTGCAGGGCTGCGGGGTCCGCCAGTCCGATGTCCTCCGCGGCGGAGATCAGGAGGCGCCTGCAGACGAAACGTATGTCCTCTCCCCCGGCCAGGAGGCGGGACAGCCAGTAGAGTGCCGCGTCGGGGTCCGAGCCGCGGATGCTCTTGATCATGGCGGAGGCTATGGCGTAATGGTCGTCTCCCTCCCGGTCGAAACGGATGTGGGCGCTTCCCGCAACCCGTTCGACGTGGCTTTCGGCCAGGGTCGAGCCCCCGGAGGCCGCGGCAAAGGCGGCGGCCGTCTCCAGCCGCGTCAGGGCCTGGCGGACGTCGCCGCCCGACGAGAGGGCGAGGGACCGAAGAACGGGGTCCGAGGCCTCGAGCTCCAGACCGCCCAGACCACGTTCTTCATCCGTCAGAGCCCGGCGCAGCAAGGGCATGAGGTCGTCCGCCTTCAAAGGATGAAGGTCGAACACGATCATCCGCGAGAGCAGGGTCTTGTTGATCTCGTAACGGGGGTTCTCCGTCGTCGTTCCGATCAGGATCAGGTCGCCCTTCTCCACGGAGGGCAGAAGCACGTTCTGCTGAGATCGGTTGAAGTGGTAGAGCTCGTCGACGAAGGCCAGGGCGGAGGTGCCTCCCCCCATGGCCTTGAGGCGTTTGGCCTCCTCCACCAGATCCCTCAGCTCTGCGACCTTGGCCGTGACGGCATTGATCTCCAGGAGGCTGCGCCCGGTGTGCCCGGCGATGAGGCGGACCAGGGTGGTCTTGCCGACGCCCGGAGGCCCGTAGAGGATGCAGCTGGGAATCCGTCCGGCCTCGATGAGCGTGCGCAGAGGCCCCCCAGGGCCCATAAGATGCTCCTGCCCGCAGTATTCGTCCAGTGTTCGGGGCCTCATGCGCTCCGCAAGGGGTGTTTCGAACTCCCTCATGACGCACTGTCCCCGCACAGTACGTCTAGTAGAAAAGCGTCCAGATCGGCATCCGCAATTCCCCTGACATCGACGGACCGAAGCCCGGGCGGGGGGTCGGAGAGGATCTGTATGGAGGGCCAGCGCTGGCTGAGCACCTCCCGCAGCACGTCCGCGAGAGGACGGTCGATGTGGCGGGGCGGGAGCTCCGAATTCTTCCAATCCTCCATCCGGAGCCGAGCTCCCTCGGGAACGGTCAGCCTGACCGCGCCGCGCCGCGCCAGCTGGACGGCCAGGCGATAGGCTCCCTGCTCCGGCAGGTGCCACAGACATTGGCCCTGAGCACGAAGGTAGGCTTCGCCGCGTTCCTCGGCGAGGGCACGGTATTCCCACGGGACGAGAGCGGAGGGAGTCTCCAGGGCCGAAAGAAAGTCCCGCAGCCGGGGGTAGGCCGCATCGGCCAGATGCCCCCACTCCTCGGGGTCGCGCTCGACCAGGACGCAACGGACCGCCGCGCGTCGGGCTCCGAGCATGTCGTAGACGAAGTCTCCCACCATGACGCAGTTGTCCAAGGCGATGCCCAGTCGCTCCGACGCCAGGGCCAGGGCCTCGGGCTCGGGCTTGACGGCGGGGTCCTCCCGGCTGAGCAGGACGGGGGGCAACGCGATCCCGCACCGCTCGGCGGCCAGCAAAATGGAATCCCTGCAGTTGCGGGAGACGACGGCCCAGGGCTTTCCGGACCGTCTCAGCCACGCGAGGAATTCACGCGCTCCGTCGACGGGGACGGCCCTCTCCGCCCCCTCCATTTCGATGCGCCGGATCTCTGCCTTGACCTCCTCGCGAAGAGGGGGCGGGAGGGCATCCGCAGTTTCGATCAGAGGCACGATCCTGCCCCCGAAATATTTTCGCCGCAGGGCGGTGAAATCCAGTCTGGTGTCGGCCAGGACGCCGTCCCAATCCAAGATGAAGGCGTCCATCAACGCGGGGTGCCAGAAGGGAGGGGCGATCGTCGCTTCGGTCATTTGCTCGGCTCCTTTCCTGCTGGTTCAGCGGACGATCTTTGTGACGCCGCATTCGCGGAACCACGTTTCGATGCGTTCCGCAATATCCCCCTGAACCACGATCACGCCCTCCTCGACGTGCGCACCGGTCCCCAGAGCTTTGCGCAGATCCCGGGCCAGGGTCTCGAGCTGCGTTGCCGTCGGTGCCGGGGTCGTCAGAACCCGGGTGACCCACTTGCCGCCCCGCCCGGCGCGTGTCCGCTGAAGGACGACGCGGGAAAACGAGGGGGGCGGGGCGACGGCGGAGGGTTCGGGTTTCCCCCCCGGGGCCGGAGGCGGTACGGGATGCCCCATGAGCTCCCCCAGGGACAGGCCGAGGGGGCCGCTCTCCGTCGTGGTGTCGATGCGTTTCGGGCTTTCGCTTTTCGTTTTTTTCGGACTCAAGTTTTGAACCTCTCTGTAATTCGTGTCCCCGAGAGCAAAAGAATCTCGGAACGTCCTCCCTAAAAGTATAGCGTACGAGGGGTTCTTGAGTGTGCCGTCGGCAACGGTATGTCCAAGTGTCCCCGCTTTGCTATAATTCTGGGATAAAATAAATGAAAAACGGCCAGAGGACTGGAGGCATGAGATCGTATGAGGCGGAAGGACCGTGAGGTGGCGGATCTCGGGGCTATCGAACGGATTATCGGGGCCTGCAAGGTTTTTCGATTGGCTATGGTCGATGGGACGCGGCCCTACGTCGTCCCGATGAATTTTGGTTACGACCTTCGGGGCGGAGCGCTCGAGTTCTATTGCCACAGTGCTCCGGAGGGCCGCAAGATCGATATCCTGAGGGGGAATCCCGAGGTCTGCTTCGAGATGGACTGCGGCCACCGGCTTGTCGAGGCCGAGGCCGCCTGCAGTTACGGCTTCGCCTACTCGAGCGTCATCGGGGAAGGATCGGTCTTCTTCATCGAGGAGCCTGAGGAAAAACTGCGGGCATTGCTGAAAATCATGGAGCACCAGGCGGGGCGGTCGGATTTTTCCATTCCCCCTGAAGCCCTGAGTCGGGTTTTGATGTTCAAGGTCGCGGCCACGTCGTTCTCGGCCAAACAGCGGCTCCTCCCCGAGTAAGGCCATGCCACAGAGCAGCGTTTATGCTCTTTTGGGGCTTCTCTCCTTCGTTCTCGCCCTTTGGGTCGCCCGACTGGTGGTGAGGATCCAGAGGGGCGAGCTTCCCGGCGGGGACCTCTGGGTCCTGTATCTCAGGATTCTGTTGGGTTTTTTGTTTGCGGCCGCCATCGTCTACGGCTACCGGTCTTTTTCCCCCTGACCTTTTTTGACGGCGGTTTCCGGGGCTGTTCCCGAGGGAAAGTCTCCACCCTTCGAGGTGTGACGGATCTGGTTATGGATAGGGAGCGAAGATGAAACGCACAATCCTGATCGTATTGGCCGTGTTGTTTTTGGGGCGGGGGACGGTCATTCCCTCCGTGGGGGCCGAGCTCCCGCGCGCACAGCTCGACGAGTCCGAGCGCCATTTTACCCGGGCCTACGCCTACTTTTTGGACCGGGACTATTGGAGCACCCTGGATTATTTGGACCGCGCCCTTAAGGCGAACACCTACCTGGTCGACTACTACTTGCTCAAGGGGCTGACGGTGGAGCGCACCGGGGATTTCGATGGGGCACGAAAGGCCTTGGCCAGCTATCTCGAGGTTCGAACTCTGGACCGCACGGCGCCAAGGATCCTCAACTGTATTCTGGCTCAAGAACGGTTGCTCAGGGCTATTCTGGGTCCCTTGCCTCTGGCCTCCCGCTGGCAGTTCTCCCGTCCGGATCTTCAGCGGGAGTGGGAGTGCGGTTTTTTTCGCCCCTTCAACGTCGTCGGGCTGGGAAAGGTCGAGGCGTTGGACTCCGCTCTGTGCCTTTCGGATACGTTGGGGGACAAAATTTATCTGAGCGGGGGGGAGGGGAGGTTTCGCTCCGTTCCCGTCGATTCTCCCGCCGTCACGCTTCCGCTTGGAGACGGAACATTTTTCGTCTTTGGGAGCAGCGGGGACGTGTTTTCTTTTTTCGATTTGCCCGGGGAGAACATCTCCCTGGATCTGAGAGGCCGCATCCCGTCGCATGTCGTCGACGCGAGCTGGCTCTCCGAGGGGGAGTTCGCCGTAGCCGATCCCGTGGCGAGGGCTGTCGATTTTTACGACCGGGAGACCCTGCAATCCCTGGCTTCCTGGACACCCCAAGAAGGGGAGATGCTCTTCGAGCCCGTGGGGATAAGCCGTTACGCCAACTGGCTTGCCGTCGCCGATAGGGGCAACGGCAGGGTTTATCTTCTGGAAACCATCGGGCGCCGGGAGTCCTTTTATGTGAAGGTCGATATGCCCCGTGACGTGCTTTGGTCTCCGTTGGGCGAGCTTTTCGTCCTGACCGAGAAGGGGGAGATTTTTCGCGCCGGAATCGACTTCGATCGCAGGGAGATACGCAACCTCGATCGCCTGGAGGTGGGCCTGGAGGATGTCTGGTCTCTCTTTCACTCTCCCCATGGAGATCTGTACGGCCTGGACATCTCCGCTTCGAAACTCTTCAAGGCGGTCATGCTGCCCTCCCGGGATGCGGGACAGGGATTTTTGGGGCTGTTCAACCCCGTCCTGGCCCTCGATAAGGACAAGGAGAGCTTTCTTGTGGATGCGACCCTGGGTTTTCCGTTCGTCTCCTATTTCAGGAACACCCACGCCGTTGCCCACTCCGTATGGAACGACAGAGCCATTCCTTCCTCGATGCATTGGATGCCCCGCGCCCCGCTCGATGCACTTCTGCTTCACCGTCCTCTGAAGTCGGGTTCCGTTCCGACCCCAAGCCTGCGGTCGGCCCGAGTGGAAGGAGGACGGGATGTCCGGATCGCCCTGCCCCCCCTATGGTCTTTGCACAGGGGGACGCTGACCAACGTGATTGTGGATTCCTCGATTTCGCTGTCTCCGGAGGACCTGCTGTATCTGGCGCGCTTTTGCCTGGAAAACGGCCTGCGTCTCGACGTCTGGGCCCGGGAGATCCCCTCGCTGGCTTTGACTCGTGTCAGCGCCTTTACGGGGGGGACGACGGTCTTCTCCTTGGCCCAGCCTCCAAGGGTTTCCCCGCCGTGGAGTCGGGTCCGGATTCGGATTCCGCTGCCCAGGGAGCTCTCCTCCTCGGGATACCCCAGCCGCTCCATGCTCGCCGTGTATCTGGACATCGGATTGGTGCAGATGAAGGGGTGGATTCCTCTCTGGCCCGACCTCCTCTTTCCGTAGGCCGGCCAGGGAGGGAGAGCGCGCGACGCTCATGGGAACGCCCCGCAGCGTCTGGCTGCGGGGCGTTCTCGTCACACGGCAAAACGCCGCTCCAAAATCGAAGAGAGCAGGGGAACGGTGCGCCGCAGATCTTGCCCTGCGTCTATTCCCTCCAGCGCATTCGTCGGACGTTCTCGAACCACGCCGGAGTCCCCTCCTCGTTGGGGGCGGACTCCCCCTGCGGAGCTCGGGGCTCGGGCTCCTCCGTGACGTCGTAGAAATCCTGCTCGCCACGGCCCGAGGTGTGTTTTTTCAACTTGTCGTGGAAGTAGATTCCGCCTCCGCCGAACAATGCGGTCAGCATGGCCCAACCCAGAATCCTCAAAACGAACGAGGGCAGCACGAACAGAACGAAGGACGTGACGCTGAACAGGAGCCCCAGGATGCAGAGCAGCATGGGGGCGAAGACGAGGAGCAGAATTCCCTTCTCCCGAACGTCGGCTCCCTGCCACTCCGAGAGGATCCTGCCAAGTCCGGCGAGAAGCCGGGGGGGCCACAGGTAGAGGAGCGCGCGGGAAACGAATTGTCTGAACAAACCTATACCTCCAGAAGTGTGTAGTCTCGGGACCCCATGCCGAGGGCTTCGCCGTGTTCCAGCGTGACCTCCCACGGCATGTCGGCATAGACGCCGCGGATCTTGTCCTCCCCGGGAAGCAGGTTTCTGCCGTTCAGCATGCTGCACTCGTTGCCGCGCTGGGCGTTGACCTTGTCGATACATGCCCAGTCCAGAGCGATGGGGTCGAAGGAGGCCAGGATGCCGACATCCGGAATCAGATAGGAATCGCTCCAACCGCAGCAGTCGCACTCCGGGGTGAAGTTCATGACGAAGTTGATGTAGGCCACCCGACCCCGCTTGCTCTGGGCGGCGCCGTGGGCGTATTCCGCCATCCTCCTCAGGAAATCCGCGGTATCCGCATTCTCTCCCATCCTGATGCAGGAGGTTGGACAGACGGTGGCGCACTCGCCGCAGCCGATGCAGTGGGCGACATCCACCTGAGCCTTGCCGTCGGGTACCGTGATGGCGCTCTCGGGACAATGGGCCGCGCAAGTTCCGCACCCGACACAGTCGGGCCCGGAGATGTTGGGATGGATGTAGGCGTGCTGCTCCTCCTTGCCCTTCGATGGCGCACAGCCCATCGCCAGGTTCTTGACGGCCCCTCCGAAGCCGGCCATCTGGTGCCCCTTGAAGTGGGTCAGGACCACCATGCTGTCCGCCTCCACGATGTCCCGGGCTATCTTCACGCGGGAGAAGAAGGAGCCCTCGATGGGAATCTCGACGAAGCTGTGGCTGCGCAGGCCGTCCGCGATGATCAGGGGGGCACGCACCGTGGCGTAGGAGTAGCCGTGCTCCAGGGCCGTCTCCAGATGGTCCACCGAGTTTTTCCGGCTTCCCAGGTAAAGCGTGTTCGTGTCCGTGATGAAGGGCTTGGCTCCGGCGTCGCGAATCGCATCCACGACCTGGCGGGCGAATACGGGGTTGAGATAGCTGTCGTTACCGCGTTCGCCGAAGTGCAGCTTGACGGCCGTCAGGTCCCCCTCCTTCAGGATACGGGTCATGTCCATACTCTTCATGAGCCGTTTCAGGCGATTGATCTTGTTGTCCTCGGCGCTGCGGGTTCGAAAGGATGAAAACCACACCTTAGAGGGCATGTCTTACCGGCCTCCTCTCTTGTTCGGCGTTGTCCGCTTCATGAAGAACGTCCCCCTCGACATCCCCAAATGGTTCGCGAAACGGTGTACTCCATGATTATAACAGCATGTCTCGGGAAGCCCCGCCCGCGTCGTTCGGGAACCGGAGCTTTGAGACGGTGAGTTCGGAGCGCCGGGCTTTTGTAGGAAACTGACGAGGGCACGGGGATGAGCTCGTGGTAGGATAGGGCATCCAAAAACGGAAAGGCTTTGTTGCGGGAGAATGCGGCGGAGAGGGTTCGACGAAGCGAATCCGCCCGTTTCCCCGTGGAGGACGATTTTTCGTAAAATACGGGGGCGGTCCTGATACAATTGAGCGTGGAAGTGAGCGCTGGGACATCGCAGGGACAACTCACGGGATAGAAGATAGAAGGCGGGAATGACGTGACGGACAAATGGAAGCTGGTGCCCGAGAAGCTGAGAAAGCTCAAGGATCCCAAAAGCTGGAAGATCGAGGGGACCGACGAATGGTCCTCCGGCAGGAAAGGGGTCGGGCTCATCGGCCAGGATCGGGCGGTGGAATCGATATCCTTCGGCCTGATGGTCCCGGGCCGGGGGTACAACATCTTCGTGACCGGCCAGCCGGGCAGCGGGCGTACGAGCTACGCGCTCGAGCGCCTGAGGGAACGGGCCGCCGAACTTCCGGCGCCGGACGACTGGCTCTATCTCTACAACTTCGACGAACCGGGGGAACCCCTGGCGATGGCGGTGCCCGCCGGTCGAGGGAAGGAGCTCTGTTCGGCGCTGGACAGCCTTCTGAACGATCTCAAGATCACGATCAGCAAGGCCTTCGAGCAGAGCCAGTACGAGGACGCCAAGACGCAGTTCGTCAAGGAGTTCCAGGAGAGGGCAGGGGCGATCATGGACGAGCTCAAGTCGTGGGCCGCCGAGCGACGCTTCTCCCTGAAACGTACGCCCCAGGGATTTGTCAACATCCCGCTCATCGAGACCGAGGATGAGGAGGGCAAGCCGGTCGTCCGGGAGATTCAGCAGGAGGAGTTCGAGGCCCTGGAGGAGAAAGAACAGAAGCGCTATCAAACGCAGTCCGAGGAGGTCTCCCAGAGGACCCTGCTGGGGCTCCGGCGCATCCGCGACATGGAGAAGGAGCTCAAGGAGCGGATCGGCGAGCTCGAGGCGGAGATATGCCGGGCTGCGATCGCCCCCTGCCTCTCGGACATTCGAGAGAAGTATGCGGACAACGAGCCGCTTTCGAGGTGGTTCGACCGGATGGCCGAGGACGTGATCGAAAACTTCGGGGCGTTCGTCACCTCGGTCCGGGACGAGTCCGCCGAGGTCGACTTTACCCGGTACATGGGCAATCTCTTCGTCTCGAACGACCCCAAGGACGGGGCGCCCGTGGTGTGGGAGACCAACCCGACCTACTACAATCTGGCGGGCAAGGTCGAGTACGAGAGCCGTCAGGGTTATCTCTACACCGACTTCCGCCGCATCGTGGCGGGCGCCTTCCACAGGGCCAACGGGGGGTTTCTGGTCCTCGACGCCGAGAAGGTGCTCATGAACTTTATGTCGTGGGAGGCGGTCAAACGGCTGCTCCGTACCCAGGAGGCCTCCATCGAGAACCTCGGGGAGCAGTACGGCGCGATCCCCGTGTCCTCCCTGCGCCCCAGCCCGATTCGGATGAACCTCAAGGTCGTGATGATCGGGATGCCCCACATCTACGAGCTGCTCCAGTATTACGATCCGGAGTTTCAGAAGCTCTTCAAGATCAAGGCGAGCTTCGACACGGACATGCCTCGTACGCGGGGGACGGAACAGCGCATGGGCCTTTGCGTGGCGGATATCCTGAAGCGTGAGGGACTGAAGCCCTTCGACGCGGAGGCGCTTTCCGAGGTCATCGAGTGGGCCAGCCGGGCCGCGGAGGACCAGAACCTGCTGTCGGTGGAGCTCGGCAGGCTTCGGGAGCTTTTGATGGAGTCTCATGCCTGGGCCGCCGGCGCCAAGGGGGCGCGGGTGACCCGGGAGCACGTACGTAAGGCCATCGAGCATAAGCGGTACCGCTCGAGCATGTACCAGGAAAAGCTGAGCCGGGCCTTCGAGGACGGGGTCATCCGCGTGGATACGGATGGCGCGGTGGTGGGGCAGATCAACGGCCTCTCCGTCATCGATCTGACGGACTATCGCTTCGGGCATCCCTCCCGAATTACGGCCAACGTCTTTATGGGGCAGGAGGGGGTCGTCAACATCGAGCGGGAGGTGCGCATGACGGGGCCCATCCACAACAAGGGGCTGATGATCCTCTCGAGCTACATGGGGAGAAAGTATGCCCAGGACATGCCCCTGACCCTGTCCGCGCGCATCACTTTCGAGCAGAACTACGGTGGGATCGAGGGAGACAGCGCGTCCTCCACGGAGCTCTACTGCCTTCTCTCGGCGCTCTCGGGGCTTCCGCTGAATCAGGGGATCGCCGTCACGGGCTCGGTGGACCAGTTCGGCAACATCCAGCCGATCGGTGGCGTCAACGAGAAAATCGAAGGGTTCTTCAACTATTGCAAAACAGCGGGGCTGACGGGGAGCCAGGGGGTCGTCATCCCCAAGACGAACGTTCGCCACCTGATGCTGGACCATGAGGTTCTTCAGGCCGTCAGGGACGGAAAATTCTCCGTCTGGGCGGTAGGGACCATCGACGAGGGCATCGAGCTGCTCACCGGTGTCCGCGCCGGCAGGGAGCGCAGGGACGGCTCTTATGCTCCCGACTCCGTCCATGGCCGAGTCAAGGCGCGGCTTTCGAAGCTGCTCTCCGACAACGTCAAGCTGCGCAAGAAGCTGAGCGGCGACGACGAGGAGAATGGGGGACGCAGGGGGCGTCCGGAGGAGGAGAGGGTGCCCGGGAGACGCCGGCGATGAGCCGCCTGCAGGGGGCCGGGACGAAACGCCCTTCCGGCGGAGAGAAGAAGATCGATGCCGCTGGGGCGTTGAGGGGCTGGATACTCTCCGTCCTCGATCTCCTGGAGGGGGTCTGGCACAACGAGGCCAGTCCGCCCTCCCTGAGCCATGGCGAACCCCTGGACGGGCTCGTCCTGACCGTGCTCTCGCAGAACACGAACGACCGCAACCGGGATATGGCGTTCGGTCGCCTGAAAGAGCGTTTCCCGACCTGGGAGTCCGTCGTGGACGGGGGCGTCGAGGCCCTGGAGGACGCGGTGCGCCCCGCCGGTCTGGCGCCCACGAAGGCACGGCGCATCCTGGAGATCCTCGAGATCGTACGCCGGGACTTCGGTTCCTATTCCATCGCGGAACTCGCGGGGCAGGGACGGGACCGGGCCCGCAGTTACTTGACGGCCCTGCCGGGCGTGGGGGAGAAGACGGCGGCCTGCGTGCTGATGTTCGACATGGGGCTTCCCGCATTCCCCGTCGATACCCATGTGAGCCGCGTGTGTCGCCGGGTGGGGTTCGTCCCGGAGAGAACGTCGCCGGAGGATATCTGCGCGCTGCTGGAGCGGGAGGTTCCCCCTTCGCGCTACCTGGGGGGACATATCAACATGATTGAGCATGGCAGGGCGGTTTGCTCCGCCCGAAAGCCCCTTTGCGGGGCCTGTCCGCTGACCGCGCTCTGCGACGCGGGACGCGGCCGGATTGCGGAGGCGATGGCCGCGGAGGCGAGCGCGGCACGGGGTAAAAAGGGCCGCTCCTCGAAGGGAGGAAGTGGGAATGGCGAAGGGAAGGTCTGAGGGCGAGGGGTTGAAGGCCAGGGTGAAGAGCGCGTGTCGTACGCTCGGGGAATGGGCCTGGTGGTTCGTCATCGGAACGTTTATGGAGAAGAGGGTGGCCGCCATCCGCAAGGAGGCCTGGGACACGAACGACAACGTCATGCTCCTGCTCTTCGGGGACTATCTGGGGCTGCCGAACCCCATGTCCTATTACTCCCTGGAGCTGATCCCCTACCTGGCCGAGGAGATGCTCCCCTGGCAAAGGCGTATAATGAATCGTCAATCGATCGTCGCCGAGAAGGCGGCGCAGTATGATTTCACGTAGATTCGGAGGCCGCCATGAGGGAATCTGAAACGAACCGGGACGGGCCCGGCACGAGGAGGGCTCGCAGGCCCTTCACCTTCTTCGGAGGCAAGGGAGGGACGGGCAAGACCACCTGCGCGGCGGCCTACGCCTGTCATCTGGCTCGAAGCGGATGTCGTACGCTCCTCGTCTCCACGGATCCCGCCCACTCCACCTCGGACGTCGTCGACGTGCAGCTGGGGGCGTCCGCCGTTCCCGTGGCGGAGAACCTTTGGGGGCTCGAGGTGGACCCCGCACTCGAGGCCAAGCGGTACGTCTCCTCGATTCAGGAGAAGATGCTCTCCATCGTCAGCCCGGCGATCGTGGACGAGATCAAGAGGCAGATGGAGATCGCCTACACGTCCCCCGGCGCCGAGGAGGCCGCGATCTTCGACAAGTTCGTCGAACTGATGGACGAACGGGGCAGGACGTACGACGCGATCGTATTCGACACGGCTCCGACCGGGCACACCCTGAGGCTGCTCTCGTTGCCGGAGATTCTCGGAGGCTGGATCGAGAGCCTCATCGCCAAGCGGAAGCAGGCGCAGGAATTGTTCCGCATGGGGGGGCGGTTCGACGCGGAGATGCGAAGGCGGGCGGAGAACGACCCCGTCGTCGAGACCCTAGTGCGTCGCCGCGATCGTTTCGAGCGGTGTCGGAGCTATCTTACGGACCCCGATGCCTCGGCGTTCTATTTTGTGCTCAACGCGGAACGTATGCCCATTTTGGAGACGGCGCGCGCCGTGGAGATGCTCGTTCGTTTTGGGATCAACATCGGGGGCGTCGTGGTCAATCGCGTGATCCCCGAGGATGCGGGCGACTTTTTCCGCGAGCGCCTCGCGATGCAGAAGGGCTACCTGCAGGAGATCGAGGAACGGTTTGGTGGCTTGCGCAGTATCGTTCGCCTGCCTCTCCTCAGGACGGATATCCTCGGAATGGCGCAGGTTGGTAAAATGGCGGACTTGATGGGGGAGATCGACGGATGATCCTGGGAACGGTGCAGTACCCCTCCCGTTACGGCGGGTTGGGAATCGGCGTGAGGAAGGGGCTCGAATACCTTGCCTCACAGCCGGACCTCGGCGCTCTTCCCCTCGGGCGTCGGCAGATAGAGGGTTGCGACCTTTTTCTGGAGGTGCTCGAGGTGACCACCGTTCCGCACGGAGCTCGGTCCTTCGAGGCGCACGAGCGTTACATCGACATTCACGTCACGCTCCGGGGCGAGGAATGGTACGGCTACGCTCCTGTGAACGGGCTCAAGGAGATCGAGCCCTACTCGGCCGAGCGCGACGTTCGATTCTTCAGTGGGGAGGGGGTCTATTTCCGGGTCCCGACGGGGCACTTCGTCCTGTTCTTTCCGGAGGATGCCCACAAGCCCTGCATCTCCTTTCGAGAGCCGGAGCTCGTCAGGAAGCTGATTCTGAAGGTCGGGCTCTGATGGGCGTCAACGCCCGCCCGGACGAGGAGGCGTTCATGCGACTTGCCCTCGAGGAGGCCCGCGAGGCCCGTCTCAGGGGGGATGTGCCAGTGGGGGCGGTCGTGGTCCGCGGCGATGTCGTCCTGGGCAGGGGGTCGAACCGTAAGACGTGCGACCCGACCGCGCATGCCGAGCTCCAGGCCATACGGTCGGCGGCGGAGCGCTTGGGGCATTGGAACCTGGGGGACTGTGACCTTTACGTCACCTTGGAACCCTGTCCGATGTGTGCCGGGGCTTGTGTCAACGCGCGTCTGAGGAGGATCGTGTTCGGCGCGCGGGATCCCAGGGCCGGCGCGGCGGGCTCCCTGTTCGACATCCCCAGGGACTCGAGGCTGAACCACCGATGCCGGGTGCGGCACGGAGTTCTGGCCGAGGAGTGTGCCGCTCTGCTGCGCGATTACTTTCTGCGCCGAAGGGGCCGCCAGGTCTCTTGAATAAGGAACGGACATCATAAATTCTGTCCTCCGGGGATGGGACGAGGGCAGTGATCGGGCGTTGAAGTTGCGACAAAACGAGCAGGAAAAAACATCGGTTCCGAAAGGCCGTACGGCGTTCGACGGAACGGGCTTTTCAGAGAATCGGAGAGGATATATCCCTTGCTATCGATCTGTACGGATTCGAACTTGAAGCTTTACGAAATTGGCGAAAGCACCCGGGATCTGGCCCGTCGGCTTCAGTGTTCCGAGCTGGCTGCGATGGTCCTCGAGATGCGGGAGTGGGGCGACGGCGTGGATCCGGACGGGGTCCGCAGATGGATGAACCCGTGTTTCGAGGACCTGATGGAGACCCTGAACCTCGGGGCGGCCAGTGCCGTCGCCGCGGAGCGGTGGCGGTCCAGAAGCTCGTTCGGGAACGTCCTCGTCTACGGGGACTACGACACGGACGGGATTTCCGCGACGGTCCTGGCGATGGAGATCTTCAGGCACAAGGCCTCGGAGGTCCGATACTTCATACCGCGGCGCGACGTTCATGGCTACGGTCTGCATTTTCGTGTTCTGGAGCAGGTGGTTCGAGGGGGGTGCAACACCCTGGTCGTCGTGGACTGCGGGACGAACGACTCCGAGATGCTGGCCGACCTCGCGGGGCGGGGCGTAGAGGTGTTCGTCTTCGACCATCATACGGTGGCGGAGGCGCCTACGTTTCCGGGGATCGTGAACCCCTGCGCCGACGGCGGAGAAAACGCACGAAAGCTCTGTGCGACCGCCGTCCTCTGGAGTTGGGCCTGGAAGGAGAAGGTGCTTTCCCGATCCTGGCTGAAGTACGCCCTGGATCTCGTGGCGCTGGCGACGATCTCCGACTGTATGCCGCTGAACGCCCTGAACCGCTCCCTGGTTCAGAGGGGACTGCACCTCATGAGGTCCAACCCGAGGCGGGGCTTGGGGGCCCTTTTCGAAAAACTGGGGATAGCCCGTCACCTGCTCTCGGAGGAGCAGCTTTCGATGAGGGTCATTCCCTGCCTGAACGCCCCGGGGCGCATAGCCTGTGCCGACATCGCCGTACGAGCCCTGCTGGGCGTGGGGCATGAGGACGCCGTTTATGAGTGCGTGAACGACCTCATAAGGGCGAACCGGAGGCGGCAGATGATCTCGGAGCGCATCGCCGGGAAGATTCGTCTCTCGGACGGCGAGGATCGCCACGTGATGTTCGACGACTCCTGGCCGGTCGGCGTGCTCAGCGGGGTCGCAAGCCGGATCTGTGCTCAGCGGCGTACGCCGGTGGCCCTGGCGGCTCCGGTCGGAGACAAGATCCGCGGGACCCTGCGCGTTCCGGTCGGAGGAAACGCGGTGGGCATCCTGAGCGAGATTTCGGAGCTTCTGGACGCTTGGGGCGGGCACCGCTATGCGGCCGGCTTTTCCGTTCTGACGCAGAACTGGAACGAGGTGGAGGGCGAGCTGGAAAAACTTCTCTCCGAGGTCGGAATCCAGGAGGAACCCGTCTCCGCGATCAACATCTCGCCCGCGAGCATCTCCCTGAACGACTGGAGGGCGGTGAAGGAGCTCGGCCCTTTCGGAAATGACAATCCCTGCCCGCGCTTCTACAGGGCCAGCAGTCCGAGCGATCGGATAGAGCCCTTGGGCAAGGACGGCAGGCACAGCGCCGTGAGGGTCGACAACGTACGTCTTTTGGCTTTCAACGCGGCAGCGGACCTCCAGGAGGCCTCGGGCGTTACGGGCTGGATCTATCACCCGCGCATCGATTATTGGCGAAACGAGGAGCAGGTGCAGTTCATCCTCGACTATGCCGTCGTGAGCTGAGCGTTCTGGAGCCGCTCGAATCTTTTTTTGTAGGGACTTCGGAGATGGCGGCTGTCTATTCGGGGCCGTATCGAGCTTGGGACATGGGGCCTGGAGGAGGGGATCCGCGTGACTGACGAACGGCTGAGATCGGGGGAGGAGAGGGACTTGGAGTCCGGCACGGCCGAATCCGTTCCCTCCTTTGCGGAGAAGGGGCTGTTTTCCGACAACGAGGCGATGAAGGCCATTTTGAGCTGCGTTCCGGAGCTCTCCGGGAACGATGAGCATCGGGAGATGGCGCTGCTCCGAGATTCCTTCCTGGAGCAGCTCCCCGAACAGTGCAGGACGGAGTCCGTCCGGACGGCTTGGAGAGAGCTTTGGGCCAAGGCACTGACCTTTTTCTCCTCCTCGCAGATGCATCGCCTGGGCAAAGCCTTTGTCTTCGCCGCCAGGGCACATGCCGACCAGAAACGGATAGCGGGAGATCCCTATGTTCTCCACACCCTGAGCACGGCTTCGATCCTGGCCGAGATGCAGTTGGACTTGGCCACCCTCACCGCAGCCCTTCTCCACGATGTTCTGGAGGACACCCCCACCCCCCCCGAGGAGCTGGGAGCCGCTTTTGGGGAGGATGTGCTGACCCTCGTCGGCGGGGTGACGAAACTGGGCAAGCTGCCCTTCATGTCCGTGGAGGGGTATCAGGCGGAGAATCTGCGCAAGATGTTCATCGTGATGGCCCGGGACATCCGGGTCGTCCTGATCAAGCTTGCGGACAGGCTGCACAATATGAGGACTCTCGGAGCCCTCCGGCGCGACAAGCAGGAGCGCATCGCACGGGAGACGCTCGAGATCTTCGCGCCGCTCGCGCATCGTCTGGGAATCTACCAGATCAAACGGGACCTCGAAGACCTGTCCTTCCGCTACCTCCAGCCGGAGGTCTACACCGAGATCCGACGCAAGGCCAAGAGGAAACTGCCGGAGATGGAGGGGATCATCCAGAAGGGGATAGAAGCGTTGGAGTCCCGTCTGGCGAGGGAGGGCATTCCCTGTAAAATCAAGGGCAGGGCCAAGCACTATTACAGTATTTACGAGAAGATGCAGCGCAAGAAGCTCTCCATGGACGAGCTGTACGATATCCTCGCGATTCGCGTTCTGGTGGAGGATGTGTCCACCTGCTACGCTGTGCTTGGCATCGTGCATTCCCTCTGGGTTCCCATCCCCGGCCAGTTCGACGACTACATCGCCACCCCCAAGAGCAACATGTATCAGTCGCTGCATACCACGGTCATGGCCTTTGGAGCTCCTATGGAGGTGCAGATCCGGACCCATGATATGAATCGCCTGGCGGAGTACGGCATAGCCGCCCACTGGCTCTACAAATCCAAGGGGGGGACCGCCGACAGCCTGGACACCAGGCTGATGTGGGTCCGTCAGGCTCTGGAGGGGGGACCGGAGGAGGGGCATGATCCCGAGGAGTTTCTGGAGCTTCTGAAGAGCGATGTCCTGGCCTCGGAGGTCTACGTGTTCACTCCGCAGGGCAAGCCGCTGGTGCTTCCCAACGGGGCCACGACGATCGACTTCGCCTACGCCGTCCATACGGAGGTGGGGAATCACTGTGTGGGTGCGATGATCAACAGCCGTATCGTTCCTCTGAACACGCAGCTGAACAACGGCGATATCGTGAAGATCATCACCTCGCCTCAGGGGTCCCCGTCCCGGGACTGGCTGAAGATCGCGCGGAGCAGCAAGACCCGGAGCAAGATCCGCAATTTCTTCCGTCAGGCGGAAAAAACGGACAGAGAGGAAAAACTGGCCCGGGGATGGGAGGGCCTCGAACGCGAGCTGCGCAAGAGGGGGATTGCGGTCGAAAACCAGGAGGACTTCTCCCCCGCCCTGAACAAGGTCGCTCGAGACCTGGGGCTGGCCGGAAAGGAGGATCTTCTGGTCTCGATCGGTGCGGGATCCTCCGGCCCCAGCACGGTCGCGCAGAAATTGGCGTTGGCCTACCTCCAGCAGCGCCATCCGGCAGACGACATCTCGAAACTGGTCAAGGAACACACGGCGGCCCAAAAGTCGGACTCCGACATCGTGGTCGAGGGGGCCGGAGGCGTCTGGGTGGTTCTGGCCAACTGCTGCGATCCGGTCCCGGGCGACGCTATTGTGGGGTATTCGACCCGGACACGCGGCATTACGGTGCATCGCCTGGATTGCCCCAACATCCTGAACGCGCAGATGGGGCGGGTGGTTCAGGTTTCCTGGGGCCGTCCCTCCGGCAAGCTTTATACCGCCCGGCTGAGAGCTGAGGCCCTGGACCGGTCCAACCTCATCCGCGATGCGGCTCAGGCGATCGGCCAGGAGGGGGGCAGCATCTACGGAATCAAGGCGACGACGGTGGGCAACAGTCTGATGCGAATGAAGATCGAGCTGAAGGTGAAGGATGTGGAGCACCTCTACTCGATCATTGCCAAGCTGAACGGCATCAAGGGGATGCTGGAGGTCACGAGGGGGTAGGCTTCATGCGGGCGGTGGTTCAGAGGGTTCTGCGGGCGAGCGTCTCCGTGGAAGGGGAGACGGTCTCGCAAATCGGCCCTGGGCTTTGCGTGCTTCTTGGGGTCGGGGATGGGGATACGGAGGAGGATGCCGACTGGCTCGCCGAAAAACTCGTCAACCTGAGGATATTCGAGGACGACGAAGGACGGATGAATCGGTCGCTCCTCGACGTCGGCGGAGCGGCGCTCCTGATCTCCCAATTCACCCTCTACGGGGACTGTCGCAAGGGCAGGCGCCCTTCCTTTGTGGCTGCCGCCGCCCCCGACGAGGGAAGGCGGCTGTACGACTATTTCGTCCGGCGGGTCGAGGCCTGTGCCGTGAAGACGGCTTGCGGGGTTTTTGGTGCTCATATGGGGATCGAGCTCTTGAACGACGGGCCGGTCACCTTGATTTTGGACACCCGCAAATAAAATTTTTCGCCATTCTCTTATGGCAGGGGGGCGTGATCGACGGTGCAGTACAAGCGTTTTCCGCTGGGCGGACTCTGGACCAACGGCTATCTTTTCTGGGACGAAAAGGGGCGGGCATTTTTCGTCGACCCCGGCGGAGAGGCCCGGGAGGTCCTGGATTTCGTCGGGGATAAAGGGCTGGAACTGAAGGCGGTGCTCCTGACGCATGGGCATCTGGACCATATTGTGGGCGTGCGGGATTTTCTGCCCTTTGTTGGCGGCGAGATCTACATCTCGACCGGTGACGCCGGGATGCTCCGCCATCCCCCGGAAGCGATGCAGGTTGCCCTCAGGATGCGCTGCGACGGTGTTGCGGATTTTCACGAGGTCTCCGAGGGCATGGAGCTCGTGGTGGGGGACCTTCGCATTGAGGTTCTGGAGACGCCGGGACACACTCCGGGGGGAGTGTGTTATCTTATACGGGAGGGCGATGAAAGCATCCTGGTCTCGGGGGACACCCTTTTTGCCCAAAGCGTGGGAAGAACCGATCTGCCCGGCGGGGATCAGGCCAAGCTCGACGATTCGCTCCGGAGACTTTCCTCGCTTCCGGACGCGCTGCGAGTCCTTCCGGGTCACGGTCCGGAGACGACGATCGGAAAAGAGCGTCGTCACAATCCCTTCTGGCCAGTCTGAGGACGCGTTTCGCCGGAAAGGCCGAGCCCCTCACGAACGGTTTCTCCGTCCGACAGGCCGTTGGACAGATTCAGAAAATGCGGGTGATGAGTAAGCATGTTCAAGTACCTATCCGGAATATTGGGGCTTGATGTAGGAATAGATCTGGGATCGGCAAATATCGTGGTCTACGTCAAGGAGAAGGGAATCGTGCTCAGCGAGCCCTCCACGGTTGCGGTGCGCAAGCTGCCGCGTGGGGGAGGGCTCGAGGTCATTGCCGTGGGGCGCGAGGCCAAGGCGATGGCGGGAAAGACGCCTGCGGGGGTCGAGGCGATATGGCCTCTGCAGGACGGAGTTATCGCGAACTTCGACATGACGGAGGAACTGATCCGCTATTGTCTGCGCAGAGCCAAGGGGGGCGGCTCCTTCATGGCCCATCCGCGCGTGGTCATCTCCGTCCCGGCCGAGGTCACGGAGGTGGAGCGCAAGGCCGTGGTGGACGCCACCCTCGGTGCCGGGGCCAGCGAGGCCTATGTCGTGGACGAGCCCATTTCGGCGGCATTGGGCGTAGGGCTGCCGATCGACAAACCTCGCGGTTGTATGATCATCGATGTAGGAGGGGGAACGAGCGAGGTCTCGGTGATCTCCCTCGGGGGCATCGTCGTGACGAGCTCCCTCAGAACTGCGGGCAAGGTGATGGACAACGCCATCGTGGCCATGTTGCGCCAACGCTATGCCCTTCTGATCGGCGAGACGACGGCCGAGGAGGTCAAGAACACGATCGGGTCCGCATTGCCCCTGTCCCCCGAGCTGGAGATGGCCGTCAAGGGGAGGGACCTCTCCGACGGGCTGCCGAAGGTCGACACGGTATCCTCCGTCGAGGTTCGCGAGGCCCTCGATCCGATCTTTCTGGGGATCGAGGACATGGTCAAGGTCGCGCTTGAAAAAACCCCTCCCGAGCTGGCCAAGGATATCGTCGATCAGGGGATTGTCCTCTCCGGAGGGGTCGCCCTCATGCGCGGTTTTGCGGAACGGCTCTCCAGGGCGATCAACACCCCCGTCATCGTGGCGGAGAAACCCCTCTATTCGGTGGCCCTGGGGGTGGGCAAAATTCTGGACAATCTGGGGGCCATGCGCCGGGTCCTGATGTCCGTGGAGCGAGGGTCCCGCTGAAATCCTCCAGGCTGATGGCGGAGAGGGACATTTGCCATGCTTGACCGGCGCCAGACCCTCGAGTGGATTCACGGCCTGACGGCTCTCATCCTGGGGCTAGTGCTGTTGGGCGTGGGCTCGAGCTTGGGCGTATCCAAAAAGGTCGTGGACCTGCTGGGAGGGATTCTTTCCGTCCCGGAATATCCTGCCGTGCGTTTGCGCGGTTTTCTGGTGGATTGGTGGGGCTGGGCTCAAAATAAGACGGCACTTCAGCGCGAAATCGAACGCCTGAAGGACGAGAACGCGAAGTTTCGAATTCTGGAGGCCGCGGTGGCGAACGAGCGTATTCGTGCCGATCTGGATGCGCGAATGGACGAGGCCAGGATTACCCTGCGGGCCCCCATGTCCTGGTGGAACGAGGTGCGCATCGACAAGGGGGAAAAGGATCACATCTCCGTCGGGCTGCCGATATTTCAGAACGGCTATCTCGTGGGACGCATCAGTTCCGTGTCCCTTCTTTCCTCGTGGGCGGAACTTCTGACCTCGCCCTCCCTGATGATTCCCGTGGTGATCGAGGAGACTCGGGAGCTGGGGGTGGTGGTCGGGGACGGGAACGGTTCGGTTCTGCTCAACTACATTCCTGCCGGGAGGGGCAACATGGCGGGGATGAAGATCAGCACGGCCCTGATCGGAGAACAATTACCGCCGGGGCTCCCCGTCGGCTGGATCAAGGAGGAGCTGGAGTCCACGGGAGACGGCTATGCAACCTACCGCGTCGAGCCCGGCGCGGATCTCTCCAGGTTTTACGGTGTCTCCATTCTGAAGCCGACGGCGGGGGGGCGCTGATGGTTTCCGCGTTGTTCTGGCTCCTGCAGGATTTGTTGACCGTACTTGTCTGGGGTATGATGCAGGTCCCGGAGCTTTTTTTGTTGACGGTGGTCTACCGTCTGCTCTCCGAGGAGGGAGACGACCGCCTGTGGGCCATCTGGACGGCCTTTCTGGGGGGGCTTGTTTGGGATTTGCGCTGGATCGGGGTTCCCGGATTCTTTACCCTGGGGTATGTTTGCGTCGTCATGCTGGTTCTCTGGGTCTGGAACGCTTTGCCGGTTCAGGGGCGGACTCCTTTAATCGTCTTTGCTCTTCTGGAGGTCTCACAGTTGTTGCCCCCGCTTTTGCCCGTTTTGATTCTGGGGGGGGATACGGGAGGCGTATTTTTTGCTCTGCAGCAGCTGTTTGCCCTGCCTGGGGTGCTCCTGTGCGTCTATTTGTACTCGAAGCGTCTGAAGGAGCACCATGCCTGAAATCAGAGATCTGCTCGACGATCGTCTGAAGATGCTGCTGGGGGGAATTTTTCTCTCTCTGCTCATCCTCTTGGGCGGTCTCTATTTTTTTCAGATTTTTCACGGCGACAAATACGTGCGTCTGGCCTACAACAATCGGCTGCGGTTGATTCGCTTCTCCGCCCCCCGAGGGGAAATTTTCGACCGGCACGGGGTCCCTTTGGCCGTCAACGAGACGACGTTCAGCATCATGGGCTATCCTCTGGACCTCAACACGACGGAGAAGCTGGAACGGCTCAGCGGCATCCTGACCCGCCACGGCATACCGATGACAGTGGAGGCCCTCGAGAGGACGATCCACCAGCAGCGGTGGGCTCCGTATCGCGTGATTCGCCTCGTCCCGAACCTGACGATGCCGCAGATGGCGGCGTTGGTCGCCGACCCCGAGTTCCCCCGCGAGCTGTTCCCTCTTTCCGTGTGGAGACGGACCTATCCCGCCGGAGCCCTGGCGGCGAACATCCTGGGATACGTCGGGGAGATCTCGGAGGAGGAACTCAAGGCCAGTTCGGGAGGAGAATATTCGGGCGGAGACCTGATCGGCAAGAGCGGCATCGAGCGATCCTATGAGGCCGAGCTGCGCGGGCTTGCCGGGGAAGAGGCGCTGGAGGTGGATGCCCGGGGGCGCAGGGTGCGTACTTTGGATTCCCGGGTTGCGATCAAGGGAGAGGATCTGCGGCTTACCCTGGACATGGGGGTCCAGAAGCTGGCGGTCGAATTGCTTGCGGGGCACAAGGGGGCCCTTGTGGCGATGGACGTCAAGACGGGGGCGATTCTTGCATTGGCCTCCTCGCCGACCTACGACAACAATCCCCTGGCCTGGGGAGTTTCCGGCAGGGAGTGGAGGGACATCACACGGGACCCCGCCAAGCCGATGCTGGACCGGAGCATCGCGGGGGTCTATCCCCCCGCATCGACGTTCAAGGCCCTTGTCGCTCTGGCCGCCCTGGAGGAAAATGTCGCTACGACCTCGACGTCCTTCTTTTGCGGAGGGGCGCTTCGGCTGCCCTCCCGGACGTTTCGTTGCTGGAGGCGCAGCGGGCATGGTACGGTCAACGTGCTTTCGGCTCTGCAGCATTCCTGCGACGTTTATTTCTATCAGGTGGGGCTGAAGCTCGGGATCGATCGCCTGCTGAAGTGGTGCCGGGAATTTCGGCTGGGTGAGCCGACGGGCATTGACCTGCCGGGGGAGTCCTCGGGAACGATCGCGGGCCCGGAGTGGAAGAAGCGGCGCTTCAAGGAAAACTGGTATCAGGGGGATACGATCAATTATTCGATCGGACAGGGGTATCTTCTCCTGACGCCCCTCCAGGTGGCCCGTATCTACGCGGCGGTCGCCAACGGAGGCAAACTGGTCTCGCCCTTTCTCTGCGACAGGGCCTACAGGGAGCCCGTGGA
The DNA here is from genome assembly GCF_003860125.1 of Fretibacterium sp. OH1220_COT-178. NCBI lineage: Bacteria > Thermotogati > Synergistota > Synergistia > Synergistales > Aminobacteriaceae > Fretibacterium > Fretibacterium sp. OH1220_COT-178. The sequence continues at coordinate 122,091 of NZ_RQYL01000003.1, forward strand.
TATGGGGATCGGCCGGGAATCCCTTTCGATCGTCCAAAAGGGCCTGGATTATGTCGTTCGTAAAGGAACGGGTGCCAGGGCGGGCAAATTTGGGGTGACGGTCGCAGGAAAGACGGGGACGGCGCAGAATGCTCATGGGGACGACCACGCCTTGTTCGCCGGTTACGCTCCGGCCGACGATCCCAAATACGTCGCCGTCGTGGTGATCGAGGCGGGAAAACACGGCAGCAGCGTCGCCTCGCCGATTGTCGGAGAGCTCCTGGCTCACATCCTGAGCCACCCTGCCGGCGAGGGCGAAAATCAGGGGGATTGAAAATGGAGCACAAGGGTGTCGAAGTACAGGATCGGTCCTCTCCCATTCGGATGAAGGGGACGGGCTATGGTATTAGGATGCTCCTTCCCGAGTTCCCTTCCGAGGAGGATCTGCTGGATTTGTTGCAGCGGATTCCCCCGCAGGCCTATATTTTCCCCATAGGAGAGGGCGTGGTTCTGGACTTCCAATCCAGGCCTTGCTCGGAGGAGCTGCTGGTCAAGATTTTACAGTCCGTGGTCTGGCCGAGAGGCTTTAAGGTCCTGGCTTGGCTTTCCACGGACAGCCGGACCCGGGAGCGCCTGCGCAATGCGGGGCTGAGGACCGATGAACCCTCCTCCGTCTTGTCGTCCGTGGCCGCCGTGTCCGAGCGTCCGGAGACGCTGGTCCTCTACAACTCGCTGCGCTCCGGACAGAATATCGAGGCTCGCGGTGATGTTATCCTATGGGGACATCTGCATGTCGGGGCGGAGATTCTCGCCGCCGGCAGCGTCGTCGTTGCGGGGCGGCTCAAAGGACTTGTGCATGCCGGCAGCGAGGGCAGGGAGGATGTCTACGTCCTGGCCGGTTCCTTCGAGACCTCGCAGGTGCGGGTGGGCCATCGGCTTTGTTATGCCGACAACTCCATGAGCTGGTGGCAGAAACCCGTCTTGATCACCCTTGAGGAGGAGAGGGTGGTCGTCAGGGAAAGCTCGTTTACGAGCGGGATGAATTGATCGGGGCCGAGGATCCGCCCCGATCTTCCGCAGAGGAGAAGTTTTGGGAAAGCGAATGGAGGGTTAGGATTGGGAGCTCGAATCATAGTGGTCACCTCCGGTAAGGGAGGGGTCGGAAAGACGACGTCCACTGCGAACATAGCGGTTGCCCTGGCAAAATCCGGAAAAAAGGTCGTCGCCGTCGATGCGGACATCGGACTGCGCAATCTGGACGTCGTTATGGGACTCGAGAACAGGGTCGTCTTCAACTTCATCGATGTCATAGAGAAAAATTGTCGTTTGAATCAGGCTTTGGTGCGGGACAAAAGGGTGGAAAACCTCTTTTTGCTCCCCGCCGCCCAGACGCGCACGAAAGACGCCGTCAATACGGAACAGATGATGGAGCTCTGCGCCCTTTTGAGGCCGGACTTCGATTTCGTGCTCCTGGACTGTCCCGCGGGCATCGAGGGAGGATTCAAAAATGCCGCCGCGGGGGCCGATGAGGCCCTTGTGGTTACGACGCCCGAGGTTCCCTCCGTCCGGGATGCGGACCGGATCATCGGAATGCTCGAGTCCATGGGGAAATCCCCGATCCGGCTGATCATCAACCGTTTTCGTGCCAACATGGTGCAGGACGGCGATATGCTGGCGCGAGAGGATATCCTCGATATCCTCTCCATCAAGCTGATCGGCATCGTCCCCGAGGACGACGGGGTGATAAAATCGTCAAATCGCGGCGAACCGCTCACCTTTGGCCTGAATTCTCCCGCCGCTCAGGCGTATGCCAACATTGCCGAGCGTCTTCAGGGGCGAGACGTCCCTCTCATGGAGCTGGATGTAGGCGGCGCGCGAGGTTTTCTTTCTCAGATCAAGCGCTTTTTCCGTTTGCGCTAGTCCTGAGGGTCGCCTCGTCCTCTGCTTGGCGGCTTGTCGGAATAGCCCTGTCTGAGGCGGCGGTGCGGCCGCTGAGGAATATGGCTTTTTACGTTCCTTCAAGTAAGGGACTCGACTGACTTCTACCTGCGATTTTTTTGAAAAGAGGGAGAGATAGACCGTGGAGTTCTTAAAAAGACTGTTCGGGGGAGGGACCTGCGATTCGGCCCAGAGGGCCAGGGACCGCCTTCGTATCGTTCTGATACATGATCGTACCGACATATCCCCGCAGTTGCTCGAGAATCTCAGGATGGAGATGATCGGGGTCCTGACCAAATATATGGATATCGACACGAACAAGATCGAGCTGGATTTGGACAGGGACGAGCAGGCCGTGGCCCTCGTGGCGAACATCCCCGTTCTGAGGATCAAACGGGGTGGAGGAGCGGCGGAGGAAGAGCTGCCGGCCAGGCCGAGTTCCCGCCCCGAAGGGGAGAGATCCGGCAAAAAGAAGCATCGCTGAGGAAGGGGCCGCAGATTTTTTGCGTTGAATGGTGATGGAGACCCCCTACCTTTCGATCTTCAAGGAGGATGTTGCCGAACTGGACCGCATCCTTATCGGGTGTGTGTTGCTTTTGGTCGGCTGTGGTCTGCTCTGCGTGTTCAGTGCCGGGGCAGGCCGGTTGGGGCGTGGCTGGGATTTTGCCCTTCGCCAGACCTTATGGATGGTGGGGGGCTGCTTCGCGATGTTCTTCGTGGTCGCCGTGGGGTACCGAAGACTGCTGAATGCAGCGTATCCCATCTATCTGATGACGCTGTTTCTTCTGTTCCTCACCGTTCTCCTGGCCCCCCGAATCAAGGGGGCGCAGAGTTGGCTTTCGTTGGGCTTTTTTCGTTTTCAGCCCTCCGAGTTCGCCAAGATCTCCCTTATCCTGGTCTTGTCGAAATGGCTGAGCCGTTATCCTCCTTTGAACTTGAGGGCTTTCCTGGGGGGGCTGGGGGTGGCGGCGCCGGCGGTTTTGCTGGTGCTCGCCCAGCCGGATGCGGGAAGCGCCCTGGTCTATATCGTCATCACCTTCGGGATGCTTTTCATCGCCGGTACTCCTTTGCGGTATCTGGGGACGCTTGCGGGATGCGGTCTCGCTCTGACGCCTTTTCTGTGGTTTTTTCTTAAGGAGTACCAGAAGCTGAGGCTGCTCGTGTTTTTGGATCCGACGAGGGATCCCTTGGGGGCGGGCTACAACGTCATTCAGTCGCGTATCGCGGTAGGATCCGGCGGCTTCTGGGGCAAGGGGTTCATGAACGGGATGCAGAGCAAGCTGCGCTTCCTTCCGGAGCCCCACACCGATTTCATCTTCAGCGTGTATTCCGAGGAATTTGGCTTCTGGGGGACCTCTTTGCTCCTGTTTCTCTTCGCCTTGCTCTTTTTTCGCATCATCGCTGCAGGCCTCAGAAGCCGCGACCGGAGGTGCAAGATCCTGGTGTCCGGGGTAGCCGTCTGGATCTGGTTTCAGATGTTCGAGAGCATCGGGATGAGCATCGGCTTGATGCCGGTCACGGGGTTGCCCTTGCCCTTTCTGAGCTACGGTGGAAGTGCTCTCCTTGCCGTCTTCATCGCCCTGGGGCTTGTCGGCAGCGTCTACGTCGACAGCGCCAAGCGTTTCCTTTTTTGATTTTCGATAGGGACTATTCTCCCGAGTCGCGGTTTTGATCCTTTGGAGGCGTTTGTTTGATGGTCTTTCCGGAATTTGACGGGCCGATGTGGCCCCTGCTGGCGCAGGTTTCGCGCCCCTCCCGTTATTGCGGCAGCGAGTGGAGGCCCTACACCCCATTGCCCTGGGACGACGCGAAGGGGACCCTGCGCGTCTGTCTCGCATTTCCGGATGTCTACGAGATCGGAATGAGCTATTACGGTTTTCAGCTTCTTTCCGCATTCCTGCGGAAGGAAGGCCATCTCGTGGATCGGGCGTATTGCCCATGGATCGACATGGAGTCCCTTTTGAGGCGTCATGGGCTTCCGCTCCATTCCACGGAACAGGGACGTCCGCTTCGCGATTTCGACGTGCTGGGCTTTACCCTTCAGCACGAGATGGGCTACACCAATATCCTGACGATGCTGGACCTCGGGGGCATCCCTCTTCGGTCCGAGGACCGTTGCAGCTCGGATCCGATCGTCATTGCCGGCGGTCCCGGGGCTCTCGTCCCCGAGCCGATAGCTCCCTTTATCGACCTTTTTTGCGTAGGGGAGGGGGAGGCAATGCTTCCGGAACTCCTGTCCCTGCTTCGGGACACTCGGGGGGAGCCGCGTGAATCTCGTTTAAAGGCGTGTTCGAGGCTGCAAGGGATTTATGTTCCCTCCTGCTTTGACGAGGCGCGCGATCGGCCGGTCCGGCGTCAGCTCCTGGAATCCTTCGAGGAGGCGTTTCTCCCCGAGGCGCTGGTCGTTCCCTCCGTGGCCGTGGTCCATGATCGGGCAGCTCTCGAGTTGTTTCGGGGCTGTTCGCGCGGCTGCCGCTTCTGTCAGGCGGGCATGGTCTGTCGCCCGGTCCGGGAGCGGGGGCGGGAGTCCGTCGCGAAATCGATCGTGGATTTGGTGGAGCGGACGGGCTGGGAGGAGGCGGGGCTCCTCTCCCTGGCCTCCTGCGACTATTCGGACATCGAGGGGCTCATCGACGCGCTGAACGGCCCCCTGTCCGAAAGGAACGTCAAATTGAGCCTGCCCAGCCTGAGAATGGACGGATTCTCGATCGGTCTGGCCGAGCGGCTCCAGAAACTTCGCCGGGGAGGTCTGACCTTCGCTCCGGAAGCGGGGACCCAGAGGCTTCGCGACGTCATCAACAAGGGTTTCGAGGAGGAGTCCATCTTCGCTTGTCTCGAAGAAGTTTTTGCCCGCGGTTGGGATCGCGTGAAGCTCTACTTCATGATGGGACTGCCCACCGAGACCGAGGAGGATCTGGACGGAATCGTGCGCCTGGCTCAGTCCGCTCTGGCCCTGGCGCGCAGGAACGGAAGAAAGCGCGCGACCGTCGCCGTCTCGGTTGCGGGGTTCGTTCCCAAGGCCCACACCCCCTTTCAATGGGAGCGCCAGAACACGGTTGAGGAGTTCCGGGAGAAAGGACGCTATCTCAAGGGACAGGTCCGGGACCGATCGGTGTCCCTGAAGTACCACGAGCCCGAGCAATCCTTTCTCGAGGGGGTTCTCGCGCGGGGAGACCGCCGTGTGGCCGACGTCATCGAGAGGGCGTGGCGGATGGGGGCGCGATTCGACGGGTGGAGCGAGACCTTCGACCTGACGCGCTGGCTCGACGCTTTCGATTTTCATTCCCTGGCGCCCGAGACGTTCACACGCGAGAGAGAGGAGTCGGAACCGCTGCCGTGGGACCGTATCGATTCCAGGGTGACCCGGGATTTCCTGATTCGCGAGCGCAGGAGGGCCTACGCTTCGAGGACCACGGTGGATTGCCGGTCGGGCTGTGCCTCCTGCGGGCTGGGATGTCACGGAACGGAGGCCTCCTCGTGAGCGTCAGGGTGCGTCTTTTTTACGAGAAACGAGGGGGGGCTTGTTTTGTCCCTCATGTGGCTCTGGCCCAGCTCTTTACGCGTGCGGCCTGCAGGGCTGGCCTGGTGCCGGTGATGACCGCCGGCTTTTCGCCCCACGCAAAGGTCAGTTTTGGCCCGGAGCTTCCGGCCGGTGTGGTCGCACTGATGGAACCTGTGGATATCCATCTCGAGGCGGTGTCCGACGACCTGATCGAGCGATGGAACGGTGCGATGCCCGACGGGTTCCGTATCCGCGGAGTCCAGTTCCCTCCGGAGGGTGCGCCCTCTCTGGGAAAGGAGTGCGGGGCCGCGCTGTATTGGCTGAGGAGCTTCGTCCTGACGGATGCTAATCTGGCGGAACGCGCTCGTGCGCACTACGGGGACGCCGTCCTGAGCGCCGAGATCGGTGCTGGAGAGAGCGGCATGGCAAACGGTGTTTCCCTTGTGCTCTCCTCGCCCGCACGGAACGGCATCGGCGGCTGGGTCAAGGCGATGATTGCGTCCGGGGCGCTGGCCGGTTGGCAAGAGATCAATGTCGTCAGGGTCGCCATCGGATCCTGGGACGGAACGAAAATTGAGCTGCCGGGTCGGCCTGCCCTCTGAGGGCCGGCCGATCGGGTGGTTGTTTTGAAGTTTGGGACTAGGGGGCCGGAGGCCCCGACGATAAAGGAGGACAGGATGTGTCTTCGGATCGAAAGATAATCGCCGACACCCTGGAGAGCGAGGAGACGCGCGTCGCAATCCTCGAGGATGGGCGGCTGTCGGAAATTTTTATAGAACGCATGTGGGACCACCAGAAGGCGGGGGAGATTTACAAGGCTCGGGTGGAGAGCGTGTTGCCCGGCATCAATGCCGCTTTTGTCAGCATCGGTGATGGGCGTAACGCTTTTCTTTACCTCAACGACGCCCAGGGAATGAAGATCGTCCCGAATCAGGAGCTGGTCGTCCAGGTGACCAAGACGGCTCGCAAGAACAAGGGCGCACGCGTGACGCCCCGCTTGTCCCTTCCCGGGCGTTATCTCGTCCTGGTCCCCGGCGGCGGTGAGACCGGGGTGTCGCGCCGCATCGCGAGCGAGGACGAACGCAAGCGGCTGAGGCATTTTGCAAAGGCCCTGAGAGGCGATGACTTCGGTGTCATCATCCGGACTGCGGCGGAGGGGGTCGACGAGGAGACTCTGGCGAAGGACGTGGAGTCGCTGCTCGCCCTCTGGCGGGAGATCGAGCACAACGCCTCGCGCCAGTCCGCCCCGTGCCTGCTCTACAAGGATATGGGGCTTTTGGGACGTGTCCTGCGGGACGAGGTCCATGGGGGCGTCGACGAGATCATCGTGGATGGAGAGGAGGAGTTCGGACACGTCAACGACTTCATCTCCAGACTTTACGGGACGGACAAGCCCCATGTCGTCCTCTACGGGGGCGTCGTCCCCATCTTCGAGTACTATGGGGTCGAGCGGGAGATCGAGGGCGCGTTGGACCGCAAGGTCTGGCTGCGATCCGGGGCCTACCTCGTCATCGAGCACACGGAGGCCTTGACGGTGATCGACGTGAACACGGGCAAGTTCGTCGGGGATCTGGACATGCGGCACACGACCCTGGCGACGAACCTCGAGGCAGCGGACGAAATTGCACGCCAGCTGCGCCTCCGCTCCATCGGCGGGATCGTCGTCATCGATTTCATCGATATGGAGTTCGAGGAGGATCGGAGCTGCCTTTTGAACCGGCTGGAGGAGGTCTTTCACTCCGATCGTTCGCGTGCCCGCGTCTTCAGCATGACGCAGTTGGGTCTTGTGGAGATCACGCGCAAGCGCGGACGCCCCGACCTGCGGTCCGTGCTGACGCGCGGCTGCCCCTTTTGCAGCGACACCGGATGGGTGTTGCGTGAGGATACCGTAGCCATGTCCATCAAGCGGTTCCTGCGCAAGATCGCCCACGCCAACCGTGCGGAGGCCCTTTTGATCCAGGCCAGTGCGCCGATAGCGCAATATGTAGGCGACACCTATCTTCAGCTTTGGGAGGAGGAGCTGGAGCGGAGGATCCTGATCGTCGGCATGCCCGAGTTCGCCTGGAGCAAGTATCGCGTCGAGCTCCAGGGGACCTGCGAGGCCGTCGAGCGCCGGGCGAAACAGATGGAACGACGGGAGAGTTCCGTAGTTGTCCATAGATCATCTGCATCTTAAGGGTTTCAAGAGCTTCGGGAGCAGCTGCGAATTCTCTTTCTCGCGGGGTTTCACGGCGATCGTCGGCCCGAACGGAAGCGGCAAGAGCAACATTCTTGACGGCCTGCGCTGGATTCTCGGCGAGGGCAGTCCCTCTGCGCTTCGCATCGTGAGGCAGAGCGATCTTCTCTTCCAGGGGAGCGCAACCGTCCCCGCCTCCAAGGAGGCGGAGGTGGGGATAAGGCTTTCCGGAGCGGACGGGACGGCCTCTTTGCGACGGCAGTACACCGCGGAGGGAGGTTCGGTGTTGCAGGTCGACGGGGTCCGAATCCGCATGCAGGACCTGGACGAGGTGAAGGCACGATTCATGCTGGAGGGAGAGGACTTCGCGTTTATCGGGCAGGGCGAGGTCTCGGAGGCCATCCATCAACGTCCCATGCAGAGGCGCCATCATCTGGAACTGCTCTTCGGGATCGACCGATATCGGCGTCGGCGCGAGGAGACCAACATCCGGCTGGAGTCGGCCCTTTCCGAGGTCCAGAGGATCAACACCCTTATCGGAGAGCTCGAGAGCCGCCGGGAGGAAATCGCTCCGGAGGTGGCCGTCGCTGTGGAGGCCCAGGGCATTCTGGACAACCTGGAGGTCCTGCGCCGGGACTTCTACTTCTCCCGCCGCTTTTCTTTGGAGGAGAAGGAGCGCGGGCTTCGGCGCCAGCGCCAGCTGCTTCAGGCCCACGAGGACCTGGCCCGCCAGTGGCGAAACCTCTGGGGCTTGGCCGTCCGCTCCGGCGAGGAACGGCTTCGAAGCCAGGGGTTCGACGAATCCTCCTTTCTCGCGCGGGAACAGGAGCTTGCCTCCAGAAAGGACGCCCTGCGTCGTCAGGCTTTTCAGGCCTCAACCCGTATCAAGGCCCTTCTTGAGGATCGAGCGGACCTTGGTGCGGAGCGCAAGAGGCTGGGGGAGGAAGAACGCGTCCTCCGGGCCGAGTGGGATCGGACGCGCTCGGAAACCTCGGCTCTGGAGGCCCGCCTTGCGGAGTGTCGCGGGGCTCTGGAGGCACGGCTCAGGGAACTGGAGGAGAGCCGGGCCTTCCTGGAGCGGGAGCGTCTGCGTCGTCAGACACTGCACGACGAACACGCGGAGCGCTCGCTCTTCGTCGCCAGGACTGAAGCTCGGCTGCGCGCCCTGGCCGCCGCGGAGGCGGAGGGGAGGAACGAGCTCGGCCGGCTTGCAGGGGAAAGGGACCGCCTGTCCGCAGGGATGGGGGACTGCACGCTTCTCCGCTGCGAGGAAGAACACCGCAGACTCGTCGAGGAACACGCAGCGTCCTATGCGGCCTGTCAGAAGGACGCGGCCGCCCTTCAGCAGCTGCGGCGCGAGCGGATGAGGCAGGAGGCGGAGCTCGACGCCCTGAAGTCGAACACGGAGTCCTCGCTTTATCCCGAACCCGTGCGTCTCCTGCTTTCCGCCTCGCGCTTGAACAGGATGCGTTCAAGACCCGAGGTCGTCGCCGAGGTCTTCTCCTGTCCCTCGGACCTCGCTCCCGCGCTTGAAGCCTACCTCGGGGGGCGTCAGTTCTGGCTCTTGGTCCATACGTTCGACGAGGCACAGGAAGGGATCGAGCTCCTGAAGCAGCGCCGGGCCGGTCGGGTGACCTATCTTCCCCTGGAACGCTGTCGGCCGCGTAACCCGGACCTTCGCTTTCGGCTGCCCACGAACGGCGTCCTCGGATGGGCCATAGAGCTGATCGAGACGCGCTCTCCCTGGGAGAGCGCACTGCGTCATCTTCTGGGCGACCTTCTGGTGGTCGAGAGGTACGCCCTGGGGAGCGGGCTGGTCAAGGAAGGAGCCCGTTTTCCCATCGTCACGCTGGAGGGGGAGGTCTTCGCCCCCTCGGGGACGGTCAGTGGCGGACGCGCAAGGCAGAGCGGAGGTGCGATCGCACATAACCGTCAGATGGCGGAGGCGGCGGAGAAAATCGAGGAGCTGAAGCGGCGTATGGCCCTCGTGGAGGCGCGCCTGAAACGCTCCGAGGAGGAGGAGCGGCGTCTGGCCGGGGAACGGGACGAGGCCGCGGCAGCCGTGGATCGGGCGAAAGACGATCACGCCACATTGCAGCGCGCCCTGGCCTCCGTGACGGCCTCCCTCGACCGGATCGAACGGGAGATCGCCGAGGCGGCCGAGGAGATGGGCATCCTCAATTCCTCCCTGGTCGAGGCCAAGCAAAGGCTCGACCTTCTTGCCGACGAGATGGCGGAGCTCGAGGAGCTGCCGGATGGCGAGGACCCCTCCTCGGCCGTGGGGGGGCTTCGTGCCGAACTGACTTTGGCGGAGGAGCGTCTCAGGAGCTCCCGTGCAATTTCGGAGCGGATGGAGCGCGAACACGGAGCTTTGACCGTTCGCCTTTCGGCTATCCTTGAGGAGCTCGGGGCCGGGAAAAAAGAGGAACAGGAGAGGCGGGCCGTCCTTGCGGACATCGGACGGGAGTATCTTTCGATCCGCCGGGACGAGGCGGAACTCAAGCTGAAGCTCGAGGAGGAGCGGGGAAAGGTCCGTCGGGGTCACCTTCGTCTGGAACGTCTGCGGCAGCGGGAGCAGAAGGCCACCGCGACGTTCTCGGCCTTGGGCGGCGAAATTGCGGCCGTGTCCGAGCGTCTGACCGCGGCCGAGTCCGAGCGAACTCAGCTGATCGAGCTCTGGGACGACAAGTATCCCTACGATGCGGCGGAGGCCCGGGAGGTCGAGGGAGGACGCGACCTTACAGGATCCCTGCGCCGTCTTGAGCGCGAATTGCGGGCTTTGGGGAACTACAACCTCGGAGCCTTGTCCGAGGACGTCTCTCTGACCGAGCGGGTCGACTTCCTGACCGAGCAGCTGGAGGACGTCCGCAACGGAGTGAACGAGCTCAAAACCCTTATCGAGGAGACGGACGCTCAGGTGGAGGCCTCCTTTTCGCGCGCAATGGCCGACATCGACAGTCGTTTCAACGCCCTATTCCAGAGGCTTTTTGCCGGAGGGGAAGCACGGCTGACCCTGCAGGAGGAGGGGACCCTCTGGGACAGGGGAGTCGAGATCTATGCCCGGCCGCCGGGGAAGAAGCTCCAGAACATTTCGCAGCTCTCGGGGGGAGAACAGTCCCTTACGGCCATCGCGCACCTTTTTGCCGCGCTCGAGGTCGCGAAGATACCTCTGGCCGTGCTGGACGAGGTGGACGCGGCACTGGACGAATACAACCTGATCCGGTTCGCCGACCTTGCAAAGGAGTATTCCCGCTCGCTGCAGCTGATCGTCATGACCCATCGGCGTACGACCATGGAGCGGGCCGACCTGATCTACGGCGTTACGATGGTGGAGCCCGGACTTTCCCGGATCGTGGGAATCGATGTCGAGAACTACCGCTGAGGAGCAACGGCTGTGACGCACGACGATATCCTCTATGGCCGCCTGAGGCTCTGGCAGCCCGAGGAAGGGCCCCGCGTGAGCATGGACACGGTGCTGTTGGCCTCCTGGGTACGCCGTCCTTCGGGGAGGCGTGCGAGTTTTGTTGAGTTGGGGGCCGCGACGGGGGCGGTCTCTTTGATGCTGGCCTTGCGTTTTTCGGGAAACTTCCGCATCGTGGGGCTCGAAATTCAACCGGACCTCGTCGCCTTGGCCGAGCGCAACGGACGAGAGAACGGCCTGGAGGATCGCGTCTCCTTTCTGTGCGGGGACCTGCGGGATACATCCCTGTTGCCGTCCGATGCCTTCGATGGTCTGGTTGTGAACCCGCCCTACGAGGAGCCGGGGCGGGGCCGGACCAGCCCTGTGGAGGCCCGGTCCATTGCGCGTCAAGGATCCCGATGTTCCGTCGCGGACGTGGCGGCGGCTTCGGCGCGTCTGCTCAAGGGGAGGGGACGTTTTTTCGCCGTGTTTCGCACGGATCGGATGGCCGCATTCATCGGTGCGGTGCTCCGGAGAGGGCTTGTGCCCAAACGCCTGAGGCTGATCCATCCCCGTCCCCTCAAGCCCTCCAATCTCTTTCTGATCGAGTGCGTGAAGGGTGGGGGAGAAGGGCTTCTCGTCGAGCGGCCGCTCTTCGTTCACGACGAGGAGGGAAATTATACGCCCGAGCTCTTGAGGGCCTATGAACCGGAGGGGCTGAATTGAAGGATGATCGACTCTTGCCCTTGACGGAAAATGTTGGGGGGCTTTTATCTCGAATGGCCAGGTCTCAAACGCCGGGCCGTATGGTGCCGTCGTGCCGTTGACGCTCGTTCCCACTCCCATCGGCAATTTAGAGGACATCACGTTGCGCGCGCTCCGTGTCCTGCGCAGTGCCGACCTGATCGCCTGCGAGGACACGCGCACCTCGTCCATTCTGTTGCGGCATTATCGGATCGCGGCACCGCTCGTCCCCTTTCATCTTCACAACGAAAAGGCGTGTCTGCCCCGTCTGATGGCGGCCCTGCGGGAGGGCAAACACGTCGCAGTGATCAGCGATGCCGGAACTCCCGGCGTCTCCGACCCCGGATGGATCCTGCTCCGATCCGCGGTCGACGAGGGGATCGAGGCGGATGTCCTGCCCGGACCCTCGGCCCTGCTGCCGGCCCTCTTGCTCTCCGGCCTGACGCCCCATCCTTTTTTGTTCTTCGGCTTTCCCCCGGAGAAGCCAGGGGGACGAGCCGATCTCTTTCGTTCTCTCAGCGGCGTTCCTTGGACGCTTTGTTTCTATGTCTCGCCGCACAAGGCCAAGCGCCAGATTGCGGAGATGATCGAGGCCTGGGGGGACCGCCGGGCCGCCCTGGTTCGGGAGATCAGCAAGGTCTATCAGGAATCGATCCGCGACGTGCTTTCGGGCCTTCTCGCCCGGCTTGAGCAGGGGGTGAAGGGGGAGATGGTCCTGGTCGTCGAGGGACATGTGCCAGGGCAGCAGGATGACGGCGCCTGGAAGGACGAGGCGGACGTCATGCGAGCCCAGGGGGCGACCATGCGGTCCGTCGTCGAGGGGATCGTCGCCCGTTATCCGGTGGCGAAGAACGCCGTGAAGGCCTATCTCTTGAGGGGGAAGGAGCGAGAGTGACCCACGGCGGCAAGTTGAGCCGTTTCTCCCCAGGGATGCCTCTTTTGCCTTCATCGAACACAACATAATAGCAGGCGGCTTGCGGGCTGAGAAAAATGGTTATGAGGTTCTTCGTAAAACCATTTTTTGCCTCCTCTAGAAGCCGCCTGCTTATGAGTCATTTAGAAAAAATGGGGCTAAGTGACGGAACAATGGAAAAATTCATGTGTATTCTCCTTTGCTGGAGGGAGCTGTTTCAATTTTTTCTTCTTCTATGCGTCAGTCTTCCACTTCAGCAATGCAAACTACCTGGCTGGAGTCCACCCCAACTATTCGCAGCGGAGCGTTGATCAATCTGTCGATTTTCTTGTTTTTGGGCAATTCGGACAAGTGCATGTCCTCGATGGCTGTGCAAAATTTTCCGGAAAAGTATCCTAGTATATGCCTATGACAATCCGGTGGCAATTCTCCCTTGGGAACAGCTGGGGATGGAGAACCTATTGCCAGAAAGTCCATGCCAATTCCCTTCAAATTAGGAAATCTTTCCGTTAAGTAATCGCCGGCACTTGGGGCAACATATGGGCCTTCGTTCTGATATATTTTGGGATTTCCCTTACGGTATCTCTCAAATCCGGTACGGATGAGGGCAAAGGTGACCTTTGATAAAATACCTTCATGGGGTTCAAGGTCCTCGCGCGTGATACCTTCCGCTTTTCCCTTGGGGATCTCAAGCAAAGCCACTTCCCGGTGACAAAAATATTCCATCGTCAGCTCATTGATACTCAATCCGTTCCTCACGAAATGACGGGGCGCGTCCATATGTGTTCCACAGTGGTTGGGGATCTCGGAGATAAAGCTGCAAAAAGGGCAGTCTTCAGTTATATCCGTACACTGCCTCACTTTAACTGTAGGTTCTCCGGGCCACGCAAGATCTTCGGGATCCAACGGATGCGACAAAAACAAAAACATGAGATTACCTCCCTCTGTTGTATTCTAGTGCCTCTACTTGGGGAATAAAATTTTATATATCGCCCCAGCGAATGCGCCGCCCGTAATCGGACCTAGAATCGGTACCCAGGCATATCCCCAGTTGGATGAGCCTTTTCCCTTGATGGGACAGATTGCATGTACCAATCGAGGCATGAGATCCCTTGCAGGATTTATCGCGTAGCCAGTGAGACCGCCATAAGCCATAATACCGCCGCCAACACCGGCAAAGACGAAGAACATAGGGACACCTCCCGCCGGCTGCTGATGCGATAGCGACAGAAGGACAAGCATCAAGCTGAAAGTCGCAACGGATTCCGATAAAAAATTTCTGAAGGGATTGGCAATGGACGGCCCTGTAGCAAATACGCCCAATTTGCTTTCCTCATCAGGTTCTTCATCCAAATGATCCTTCCACATCACCCAGACCATCAGCCCTCCGACAAACGCGCCCCCAAATTGTGCCAGAAAATATCCTGGTATCAAATATCCTGGAAAATCGCCTCCGACCCAAAAACCGACCGTCACTGCAGGATTGACGTGCGCACCGGTGAGCGGGCCGAAGATAACTGCAATAGCGACCATTGACAACCCCCATCCGGAGGCCGCCACTATACCGCCGCTTCCGAACATTCCGGACTTTTTCAAGGAAACGTTGGCACAAACACTCAGGCCCAGTATCATGAACAAGGCCGTCCCCGCAAATTCCCCCAGGTACAATGTAAAGTTTTGCATGTTTTTCCCCTCCTTTCAAAATCAACGATAATAATTCTAAAATTTACAATCTTAATGATTTATCCCTTTAAGGTTTGAGGCGAGATAGACTTTGCCTCGCTTCGTTGCCCTCATCGATTTGACGAATTCATCCACCTGCCCCGGAGAGCTCCTGCGTCGCTGCGAAAAGGACGTCGTATTTTTTTGCTATGACCTCCAACAGTGTTTGCGTACCGGCAACGGATGCCCCGAAGACCATCGTGTCGTCGATGGAATATTCGCTTCTGACCTTTACAATGACGGCAATGATGTCATCAGGGCTCAAGTCCGGTGTGTCCTTGAACACCAGCAAAACGTAGCCGTCAGAGAACTCGCTTTTCGTGTTCGCCGTTGCAAGCCTTTCACTCACTTTGCCCGATGCATCTGTATCCAGCACGATCACCAATGGCAGGGAGACCTTTTCATCATAAGACGCCGGGAGGTGAAGCGAGTACGTTGCCTCTCCGAGGGCACCAACGATGGCCGTTATCTCCGATGCTTGGGTCATGCCTTGAAAAAAGATCAAAAAAGGCAGAAATAAAAACCGGATTGCCGTGGTTTTCCAAGCTTTATTTTGCATGAATCGAGCACTCCTTTCGGGCCTCTTTCAAGTTGTAATTGGTGCTGCAAAGTCCGAAAAAATGTTGGAGTCCCTGAGGGCGTAGTACAATCTTTTCTTTCGGCCCATCAGCTCGGAATAGCTCGATGCAGCTTCCGATTGAGGTTCAAAAAGGTCGTATTGTTTCGATGCCATCTGCTCGAAGGCTTGATCGATGTCAGGGTGAAGTTCCAGTGCCGGTGCAGAAACGATGCAAGCCCCCAACGAAGATTGTTCGCTGTTTTTGTGCCTAAGCAATCTTTTGTTGTAAGTGTTGGCTTGTATCTCGCAGAAGAGGTCGCTACGGGTCATACCGCCGGCTACCCTGATTTCTTCCAAAGGACCTGCCAGATCTTGAATGAGCGAAAGGTTGTCGGCTATCTCCATGGAGATCCCCTCCATAATCGCACGGAGCATATCCGCACGACGGGAGCCCAGAGACAGGTTGAAAAACAACCCCTTGGAAAGCGGATCCCAGTAAGGAGCGGCACTGCCTTCAAAGTGGGGGAGAAGCATCACGCCATTGGCTCCGGCCGGCGATGTCTTTGCCTCATCGTTCATCAGGGCGTATGCGAACGCCGTATTCGCAAGGTCGGGACAGAAGCGTTCCTTGAACCATCGATATATTGAGCCGGTGTTGAATATCGCGGCTTCGGCCACCCACTTTCCTGGAATTGCGGCCGCCTGGCAGACGATCCTGCAATTTGGATCGAAAACGGGGGCGTTGGCATAGGAGAGGACGAAAGAGCCGGTCCCGGTGTTTGCTTCCGCAACCCCTTCCTTGATAACGCCAAGTGCGACAGCCGCATTCTGCTGATCGCCGCCCGATATCGCAACAGGCAGCCCGGAGGGGAGTCCGACGATATCGGCAACCCGGGGGAGCAATCCTCCTGCCAAAGAGCCGGGAGGATGAAGTGTGCAAAGGCGTTCGGTTCCGATCCCAGCCAGATCAAGCAATTCCGGGTCCCAGTCGAAGGTGGATAGACTCATCAACATGGTTCTGCTGGCCTGAGTCCAGTCGGTGACAAAACGCCCCGTGAGGTGGTGCACCAGAAGATCCTGCACGCCTAAAAACTTATGGGCGGTCCTGTAGATAGCGGTATGGTGGTTTTTAAGCCAGAGTATTTTGGGGAGGACGAAAAAGGGGTTGATGCGCAGCCCCGTTTTTTGATGCAGCCAGGAAAGCCCCAATTCCTCCTCCAGAAAACGGCATTCCTGAAGAGTACGCTTATCCTGCCACATGATGGCGTTGCATAAAGGACTGCCGACTTTGTCGACCGGGATCAGGGAAGACCGTTGAGACGTCAATGCGATGCCCAGAGGAGCTGCCCCAATCGATTTAAAGAAGTCCGCCGTTTTTTTCAAAAGCGATATGGCCGAATTTGTCCAGGTCGAAGGTTCCTGTTCCACAAAGAGGGGTTCGGGAAATATGTTGTGATACTCCTCCGAGCTGGAATAGCATAACTCGCCGATCTCGGAGTATACGGCTGCGATCATGCCCGAAGTTCCGACATCCAAAGCTATGACGTAGCGCATGTTGCCTCCTTCCCTTCCCCCTCCTCGGGAAACGCAGCCCGGGAATGGAAATCGGGTCTCCCGGGCCGCTTGTGGGTTTTCTGGTAAAGGGGAGTTACGTTTATGCCTCCCTGAAGCAATCGATGGCTTGAGAAAATTTTGATTGAATTAAATTGAATATAGTGTCTTTGTTCGTTAGAAAGATTGCTGAGGAAAGCAAAAAGGTCGTCCCTAAAGGCCCGGAAGGACTCCGGCGAAGAAGTTCAGGACGACTAGACAGGCGAGCACCGTCAGTCCGGAGATGGTCCCGCCGATGGTCCAGCATTGCATGGTTTGTTTTATGCTGAACCTGGAAAATCTGTTGACCACCCAGAAACCGGAGTCGTTCGGCAGCGAGCAGCCGATGCCTCCGGCACAGATCGCAAGTCCTATCAGGACCGGCGAAACCCCTGAAAGCCGGGCCACGATGGGCGCCATGATGGATGATGTGGTGACGAGTGCAACTGTCGTGGAACCCTGCGCTGCCCTCAATATCTGGCTGATCGCAAAACAGACGATGATCAACAGAAGGCCGGCTGAGGTGCCGGTCCAGCCCGACATGCTCTCGACGAGTGCCTTGCCGATGCCGGTTGCGTTGATGACGGAACCGAATGCACCGCCGGCTCCGGTTATGATGAATATGGCTCCTGCGTGCTCGCCGCATTTGCTGATGAGCTCCGAAAAGCTGGTGCGTATATGTCCATGAAGCAGCAGGTAGGCTACCAGCACGCCGATCAGAAGCGCAATGTTCTTGTCGCCGAGAAAGGCGAGCACTCTGTAGGACGTCGATGTCTTGTCGGCTATGGTCGCCGCGGCGATCGTTCCCGCCAGTATGATGACAATGGGAAGAAAGATGAGAAATATGCCGAGTTCTCCGCTGGGTCCGTCTTTAGAGACTGTTTGGGAGACGGGATTTTCTTCGAGGTCGTCGAAGTTATTGGCGAAGTCGGTGGCGTTTCCCGGCAAAGAACCGATGAGCCTGCCGTAGACCACCCCGCCTACGAGGCTTCCGGCTATAGCTACGATAAGGCTGTAGAAGAGAAAATATCCCAGATTGAGGTTCAGGTTGTTCGCCACGATCAGAGGACCGGGGGTAGGGATGACCACCGCATGCGTCGTGATCAGTCCTATGGCGAGCGCCGTAACGAGCGTTATGAAAGGAATTTTGCCTTTGCGCGAAACTTGTTTGATGAGACTGAGCAGAAGGATGAAAGCGGCATCGAAAAAGACCGGTATGGAGACGATGAACCCCGTCAGGTTGATGGCGAAGGGAGCCCGTTTCTCCCCCGTAATCCGAAGGAGCAAGCCCGCGATTTGCCCGGTGCAGCCGGATTGGTGCAGAAGTTCTCCCAGAATGATGCCCAGGACGATGATGATGCCGATACTCCCGAGTGTGCCTCCGAAGCCGGAGGCTATTTTGGCGGAGATATCGTTGAATGCCATTTTCGAACAAAGCCCCATAACGATGGAACCCAGCAGCAAGGAGAGAAAGGGGTGCACCTTGAAAACTACGATGGTGATCAGCACGAAGAAAATTGCAACGGCAAAAGACCCCAACAACCAACCCAGAGAAGCTGTCATGCAGGTTACCTCCTTTGTGATGGTAAGCATTCAGTCCTTATACCCAATTCCATCATCCGGTAAATTCTCAATGCACGCAGATTACGGACTCTCCAAAAATCTCTTCCTGTTCAATCGAACCATACTCGAAATTCACGAAGTACAACGTTTTGGAGCTGTGATTGTGACGTGGATAGCCCCTCCTCTCTCGAGGCGAAATTCGCTCGGATTGGAGGAGCGAAGGCATGGACACCAGTGCTTTCCTTTCAGCCCCACCG
Organism: Fretibacterium sp. OH1220_COT-178; assembly: GCF_003860125.1. NCBI lineage: Bacteria > Thermotogati > Synergistota > Synergistia > Synergistales > Aminobacteriaceae > Fretibacterium > Fretibacterium sp. OH1220_COT-178. The sequence goes on from NZ_RQYL01000003.1 coordinate 140,434, forward strand.
ATACCGATGAAAAACGGGGCAAACGTCAAATGTCGAAGCATGTCTATTGAGCCTCAAAAAAACGGATGTATTTTTTTACCACCTCGTCTACACAGGATCGTTCTTTCAGAGCGAGCACCGATAGGTGAGGGGGCTTGGGGCTTCCCACCAATTTCGACAATTCGGCAACCGCATAAGAGGAAATTTCCGTGTTGACGTTGATCTTGCAGATTCCCGCCTTTATGCAGGCACGAATCGTCTCTTCCGGTATGCCCGAACCGCCGTGAAGAACCAAAGGCATGCCTAAAATTTTGTCGATCCTCTCCAGAATATCCAGACGTATGTTCGGGGCCCCTCTATAGAGCCCATGAACCGTTCCGATAGAGACGGCCAAGGCGTCGACCCCCGTCCGGGCAACAAACTCGCGTGCGGATTCGGGGTTCGTATACACCTCTTTGTCGTCGGGACTGCCCTCGTGCGAGGCTTCTCCTGCTGCAATGCTCCCCAGCTCGGCCTCGACCGAAACGCCGCAGGCGTGGGCAAAACGGCACACCAGTTTCGTATTCGCCATGTTCTCCTCAAACGGAAGGGACGAGCCGTCGTACATGACGGAACCGAATCCCTCCCTGATTGCCTGGAAAACCACATCCATATCCGAGCAATGATCCAGATGAAGGCAGACAGGAATGTTCCTTTGGCTCGAGAGCGCAAAGGCCATGGAGTAGGCGTCCTGCAAGCTCATGTTTTCGAGGTATTTCGCTCCAAAAGCCAGGATGACGGGTTTGGAGCCCATCTCGACCGCCGCGTCCAGAACACCTCTCATGGTTTCATAGTTGTAAACGTTGAAAGAACCGACCGCTCGTTTATCCCTGTAGGCATCGGAGAGCATTTCTCTGAAATTGACAAGCATCGACTTTCCTCCGTTCGCCGTACCGTTTTTCCAGCCCCTTACCTTCTTACCGTTTCCAACCAGCTTCTGAATGCGGGGTCGTCCAAAACGTCACGATTCACGATGAACTTTCCGGCGCCGTTTTTGAGAAATTCGGCGATATCCGAAGCGAGCAGGAACGGAGAGTTGGTGAGGGCGTCACTCGTCGTTCCGGCGATGTGCGTCGTCAGGGTGACGTTGTCCAATGCGAGAAACGGGCTGTCCTTGGCGATAGGCTCCGTCGCAAACACGTCGAGAGCGGCCCCCATAATCCGCTTTTCTCTCAGGGACTCCACAAGCGCATCCTGGTCGACCAGACCTGCGCGCCCGGTGTTGATCAAATATGCGGAGGGTTTCATCTTTCCGAGCAGTTCGGCATTGACCATGCCCTTATTCGCATCTGTAAGGCGCGCATGGAGGGTCACGAAGTCGGCCGTAGAAAACAACTCCTCCAGATCGACAGGGGTGCATCCGGCCTCGCGGATACTTTCCGCAGAGGCATAAGGATCGTAGACCACCGTATTGGTCTCGAATCCGGAAAGCTTCTTGGCGACCAGGCGTCCAATGTTGCCAAATCCCACGATTCCGACGGTCTTTCCACCCAATTCAGGGATATTGCCGCTGTTGGCGAACGTCTTGCGCCATTCACCGTTTTTGATGGACACGAATGCCCTTGCTATGTTTCTGCATTCCGCCAGCATCATGCCTACTGCAAAATCGGAGACGGCGTGAGCGTTCCTTCCCATTACGTTGAAGACGAGAATGCCCCTTCTCGTGGCCTCTTCCACATTCACGTTTTCCAGCCCTGCCCGGGAAACGCCGATGATGCGAAGATAGGGCATGGCATCCATGACACTGGAGGATACGGCGATAAAAAGTCCCATTAAAACAGAAGCATTTTTCCCCTCCCTGAGAACGAGCGGATCGCAGGGTTCTATTTCCGGTCCTTTTTTCTCGACTTCGAGTCGGCGGTACTGAAGCTTATCCCACGATGGCTCCCAGTCGCCTGCAAAAGCGATATCCCCGTATGGAGACAAATGCTTTTCCCAGGCTGCCTGAAACCCCTGGAACGGTATCATCGCGTCCCCAAGCAGAATAGCGGACAACTTGGCCATATTGACGCCTCCTTATTCAGGATAGACTGAAACGTACTTTTGCTACCAAAACGTTTTTGAATAGGTAATACTACTACTATAGAGTATAGGACGCATTAAAAGCAATGTCAACATTTTTTCCCTATCTTCGCTATGCCGTTCTCCGGAAAAGTTTTACGATGGGCTGGGGGGCATGGTCAGGAAACATGATACTGCGGACGGGGTGCGAGGATTGCAGGAGCTCTGCCGCTTGGGCGCGAAGCTTTTCGAGGGGAATGACCGTCTCTCCATCGATGCGGTGTTCCGAATTCCGTGTAGCGGCGCTTCTTGACGGGATTTGCCTCTCGGTTACGGGGATTGAAAGAACACGCGTCGGTAAGCCCTTCCCGGTCACGTCAGAAACAAGAGGAGCGGTTGCGGTTTTCTTGGGGTCGGACAAGAGGTCGACGGCGATGTAGTATAATCATGAAAATAGCGCGGTATCCTTGGTTTCGAACGATTTCGAGCTCCATTTTTTTGGCCTCAAGGGGCTGAACAGGCTTGAGGGTGCGTGTCTTCGGACCGCTTCGAGGCCGAAAAGGAAACTGCTGATTGTTGAGGTGGGCGATTTGAGACGTTTGGGCAGTTTTTTTCTGTTTCTTGTCTGGTTGTCTGCAGCCTTCATGGAGGGGGCCGCAGCCTCCGAGTCGATGAAGCTCGACGAGTATCTGAGTCGGGTCCTTCAAGGAAATCGTTCCCTGAAGGCGGATATGAAGTCCGTCGAGGCACAATACTACGCCGTGTTGAGCGGAGTCGCGGTTCAGCGTCCTCAGATGGGGGTCTCCGCCTCGGGGTCGTGGCTCTCCGGTCAGACTATGATGGGGGCGAAGGATTCGGACATCACTGCCGGAGGTGTCAACCTGGGTGTGACGCACCGCATCGACATCTCGGGGAGTTATTCATTGGACGAACGTCAGCGCATCCTGGGGTATGAGGCCCGGCGCGCGCAGTTCGACGCAACCCTCAACGCCCTGATCGCCACGGCGGAGGAGACCTGGTGGTCGGCGGTCCTGGCCCGGGAAAATGTTGCCCTCCAAAAGGATATCCTGCGTCAGCGCTCGGAAAACCATAGGGTGACGACCGAAAAATTCCGGCAGCAGTTGGTCCCCAAGCTGGATGTCGTGCGTTCCGAGGCCCAGGTTGTGGAGGCGGAGAGCTTGGTGAAGGAGTCCGAGACGCTCTATCTCAACCTGCTGGCAAACCTTTCCTACTTGGCCGGAGGGGCGGACGTGGTGCCATTTGAGGAGCCTCTTTACGTCCCCGTGTTCGACATCAGTCTCAGTTACGAAAAAGCCTTGGAGGCCCGCCCCGACGTACGTGCAGCGCGTCTTGCGGTCGACAGGGCCCGGACAGTCAAGAAATTGACGGGCAAGGGCCTGGCGCCCACCCTTGATTTCGGGATGCAGTGGACGGCCTGGGCGGATCCTGAGCTGTCCGCCGCTCCCCAGGAGGGGGAGGCGGCGGCGTCCCTTAAGCTGAATATCCCTATCGTCGATGGAAACAGGACGAGATACGGTGTGCTGAATGCGGACAGATTATTGGAATCCGCCGAGCAGGGATTGGCCTCTCTGGAGGATCAGACTCGCCGGGATCTCTCGATCGCGATGAATGACTGGAAGAAGGCCTCCGTGGCGGAACAGGACAAAAAACGTCAGGTTGAGCGTGCGGAGGAGGAGCTTCACATTACGGAACTGATGTATTCGGAGGGGATGGGAGCCCAGATCGACCTCATCAACGCCCAGACGGCGTATCAGGGAGTGCGCACCCAATACCTCAACGCCGTCAAGGAGATGTATGTCGCCTTGGTCCGGCTGCGTCGCGCGGTGGGCGACTATGCGCCTGACGAGAGCGGCGACTGGCGGGAGGCCGTAGTCCGTTACGACAAGGGGCGTCCCGTCGCGGACGAGGTTGCCGCCAAGTCCCTGAGGGATCAGAGAAACAAGGGGATAAAGTCCTCGAATGAAGGCGGCAAGCCCAAGGCCAAAGGAGCTCCTAAAGGCAAAAAAACAAAAAAATAGATTTTTGGCAAGGGGAGGAGAGAGGTTTTCTCTTCCCTTTGCCCTTCCGATTTTTGTCGTTTGCCGCTGTGTTATAGTACTGGTGTTGCTGATGGGCATCTCGTCGCTATTTTGCGGCGATTGTTTTTCTTTATAGGGCGGTGCTCAGGGTCCTGCTGGGGAAGGCCTCTTTTTCGGAAAAGGACGGTACGCGCCTCGATTTTGTTTTTGTCGGGGGGGTTTCCATGAAGTTTTCTCTCATGGCTCGATATTTCTTTGCTTGTGCGTTTTTTTTCTTTGGCTTTTCTCCCGCGGCGAGGGCGGAGCTCGAATATTACGGTTTTCCCTCTCCCTCCAAAGCGGAGGCCCGACCCTCCGTCAAGCCTGCAGACCCTGTTCTCGTCAAGAAGAACGCTCAGGCCGTCGCCCTCAGGGCGAAGGAGCTCGAGAAGCGACGTCAGGCCCAGAGAAAGAGCATCTCCAATTTGCTGTCCCGGTACAATCGCAAGCTCTCCAAGCGCATGGCCCTGGATTATGCGGAATACATCCTCCAGGCCAGCGAGAAGTTCCAGCAAGATCCTTTCGTCGTCGCCGCCATGATCGTCAACGAATCCTCCGCGCGCCACGATGCGGTTTCCAAGGGGGGGGATTACGGGTTGATGCAGGTCCGCTGGCGGGTTCATCGTAGAAGCATCACCAAAAAGTACCCTCATATCCGGGATGCCAAGGACATTCTGGACCCCGAATACAACGTCCTGATCGGGACGGAGATTTTGGCTCGTTATCATGCCTCGGCAGAGGACCTCAAAGGCGGACTCCTGCGCTACAGCGCCGGGAACCGAAAATTGGCGGACAGGATCTTCGCGGTCCTGAGAGGGCTTCAGGATTCCTATCACGAACATTTGCGAACCCTCTGACCGTTGGTCCTCGCTCCCTGACGTCGGACAACAGGGGGAGCCCGGGCGGAAGGGTTTACAAGTCTGTGTCCGGAGAATAGAATAGGCCCTTGAGTCGGTTCGGCCTCGGTCAGGGGCCCGCGGGGGTGCGTGCGTCGCTGGGGTGTGGCGGCGCGGAGGCTTTCCGTTTGTCACTGATAAAGCAGTATTTTCGAGAGGAGGATGGCGATGAAGTTTTCGCATTTGTTGATTTTTGGCGCTGGGGTGGCCTTGGGGGCCGGCGCAGTCTGCGCCGTGCAGAGCAAGACGGGCAAGAAGTTCGCTGTCGCCGTTGTCGGTAAAGGACTTGAGCTGAAGGAGCGCCTGGCCTATATGGCGGACAGGATGAAGGAGTCGGTCGAGGACATCGTGGCCGAGGCCCGTTATGTCAACGAGCACGGCACCTCCGGGGGGGGCGCGGAAAGCTAGCGAGACCCTATGCGGCCTCCGGGCTTGTTCTCGATTTTCCAAATCGAACCGGCTTCGGAAAAAAATCGTATTCTCCTTGTCGGACCTTGTCTGACGCTGCGAAACAGATCGAGCAAAGGAATCTCCGATGACCTTCGAAATAGTGCATGAGTTACCTGGACGTCTGCGTCTTTGCTGCGGCAAAGACGCTTTTACCTTGTCCGAATCCCGCGGTATCGCCGCCATTCTTGAACAGCTGGACGGCATCGAGCAAGTGAGAGCTTCCTTCAGGACCGGCAGCCTGCTTATTCTGCATCGTCCAGGCTTCAGGGACATGGTTCTTGAGGCCGTTCGGATGCTGGACAGGCAGTTCTATGGGAATCTGGAAGAGACGGAGCCCCTGTCCTCCTCGGATGAAGGCGGACTCTGGACTGGCTTGCGCGGACTTTTTGGAGGGGCTTTCGTTCGCTCTCTTCTGCCTGCGGCCGCGCGTTATTCCCTCGTCGTGCTGAGGTCCATGCCCTTGATTCTTAAAGGCATGAACGCTCTTTGCCGTAGGAGGCTCAACGTATCCGTCCTGGACGCATCCGCGGTGGGCGTTTCGCTTCTGCGCCGTGATTTCCGTACGGCGACGGTCATCACGACGCTTCTGACCTTGGGGGATATCCTCGAGGAATGGACCCACAAGCGATCTCGGGAAAGCCTGTCCGACAGCCTGATGATCGACATCGACAGGATTTGGGTTCGACGGGATGGCGCCGAGCTTCAAATTCCCTTCTCCGAACTGAGGCTAGGGGATCTTGCGGTCCTTCGTATGGGGGCGGTCATTCCGGTGGACGGGGTGGTGGTGGAGGGAGAGGGGCTTGTAAACCAGTCGGCCATGACGGGCGAATCCATGCCGGTCCATCGCCGCCGCGGACTGAGCGTCTATGCGGGGACCGTGATCGAGGAAGGAGAGCTTGTGGTGCGGGTCACAGCCTTTGACAGCGAGACCCGTATCCATAAGATCGCCCGGATGATCGACGAGTCCGAGGTGTTGAAGGCCGAGGTGCAAAGCCGGGCCGAAAAAATGGCCGACGAAATCGTTCCCTACAGCTTTCTGCTGGCCGCTCTCACCTATCTTGCGACGGGCAGTGCGCTGCGTGCGTCTTCCGCGCTCTTGGTGGACTACTCCTGTGCCATACGCCTGGCCACCCCCCTGGCGATTCTGTCCGCGATGAGAGAGGGAGCCCAGCGGGGTGTCCTGGTCAAGGGCGGTAAGTTTTTGGAGGCCCTGAGCCGGGCAAACACCGTGGTCTTCGATAAAACGGGGACCTTGACGGTCTCCTCGCCGCGGGTGGCCGAGGTCGTCCCCTTCGGCGAACACGACCGGGAGGAGATCCTTCGTGTGGCGGCCTGCCTCGAGGAGCACTTTCCGCACTCCATCGCCCGCGCGGTGGTCCGTCAGGCCGAGGTGGAGGGGCTTCAGCATCGTGAGGAGCATACGGAGGTCGAGTACGCTGTGGCCCATGGCATCGTCTCCCTCTGGAGGGGCAAAAAGGTCCTGATTGGGAGTGCCCATTTCGTTTTCGAGGACGAAGGGGTCCCCTGTGGTCCGACGGAGCGGGAGAGAATCGACCGCGCGCTTGAGAGGTATTCCGTCCTCTATCTGGCGATGGAGGGCGAGCTGGCGGGGATTTTATGCATCGAGGATCCCCTGCGCCCGGATGCCCTCGAAGTGGTCGAGGCCCTACATCGCGACGGTGTGGAGCGCATCGTCCTGATGACGGGGGATGAGGAACGCGTTGCCCGAAGCATCGCCGAACGGCTTTCCATCGACGAATTTCACGCGCGCATGCTGCCCGACGAGAAGACGCGCTATGTCGAGCGTTTCAGGTCTGCGGGGGGAGGGGTTGTCATGGTGGGGGACGGAATCAACGACTCTCCGGCTCTCTCGTCGGCGGATGTGGGCATCGCCATGCGCAGCGGGGCGGACATCGCCAGGGAGGTTGCGGATGTCGTCCTTTCCGACAATCGGCTTTCCGGAATCATGGATGCCCGTCGCCTGGGGCGCAGGACGATGAGGAAGATATACAGAAACTATACGTTGATCGTTGGAGCGAATACGCTTCTTTTGGGATTGGGCGTCCTGGGCGGCATAACGCCGGCCTTGTCGGCCTTGCTGCACAATTTATCCACGGTGGGGTCGGCCCTGTATGCGCTGACGCCGGTACTGGGACGTGCGGAGCAAGGGCGTTTTCCAAGGGGGGCCGGAGTTTCCTCCCACTTCCGGCCGTGTCGGGGAGGATGGCGATGATCGAGAGTTTTGTGCCCGGAAGGGTTCGGCTCAGGTCCCGATTGCTGACGATGCCCGAGCTCGCCGAATTGCTGAGAGGATCGCTCCTGGGAATACAAGGAGTGAAGGTGGTCACGGTCAACGTCAGAACCGGAGGGCTCCTGCTGGAGTATGAGCCCGACCGGCTTCCCCTTTCCCTCCTCGCCCAAGCGCTGCCCGTGTTTCAGCGTCTCGGGGAGTTGGAGGGACTGGCGGCGGGGGAGATTCGGTCGGCCCTGGAGACCGCTCTGAAGGACTTGAAGAGGGTCCTGATGTCCGATTGACACCGTGATTTTAGCGGGATTGCTTTCCATGAATGAAACCACCAGCCGAGCCGGGGGTAAAGAAAAACGCCGGCCTTGCATTCGACTGCAGGCCGGCGCGCTTGCGTCCCTTGGCGGAGGCGTGTGGGGATCGAACCCACCAGAGACGGCGCAAACCGCCTCTCACCGGGTTTGAAGCCCGGGCCCGTCACCAGACGAATCTCACCTCCAGAGCTGCATCATTCTACCCGCTCTGTCTCCGAAAGTCCATAAAAATTTTTGAGCGAGCGCTCTGCAGACCTTCGCAATATTTTCGAGGTTGTTCTTTATTTTTTAAAATAGACCCCATGAAATTTTTAATGCCTCCAAAAAAACGCTGGTTTTCTTCGAAAAAATTATTTTTTCTCATTGAAGAAATTATCGGCTTGCGGTATCCTTATTGAGGTTCAGTGCCAGAAGTGAAAAGTCGAGATACGCGATAGAGGAAAGGGGTTTTTTCATGTCCGTTCCGTCGGTGCTGAAGTGCGTGATATGCGGGAAAGAGTTTGATCCCTCCACCGCTCCCTATACCTGTGACGCGTGCGGGCTGGACGGGACTCTGGACGTCCTGTACGACTATGCTCTCCTCAGGAAATCCATGGATCGTGCCGCCCTCAAAGCGGATCCCACTCCGTCGCTCTGGCGTTACGAAGCTGTTTTGCCCGTTTTGCGGAGGGAATCCATCCCCTCGCTTCAAGTGGGGTGGACGCCCCTTTATTCCGCGGAGCGCTTGGCGGCAAAGTACGGGGTGAAGGAGCTTTTCGTCAAGGACGACGGCCGCAATCCCACGGGATCCCTCAAGGATCGGGCCAGCGCCGTCGGGGTGGCCAAGGCCCTGGATTTCGGTCGGAATGTCGTTGCCTGCTCCTCGACGGGCAATGCGGCCAGCTCGCTTTCCGGTTTTGCTGCGGTGATGGGGATGCAGAGCACCATCTTCGTGCCGGAGCAGGCGCCCCAGGCCAAGGTCACGCAGCTCTTGGTCTACGGGGCCACGGTCGTCCTGGTGAAAGGAGATTACGCGGACGCCTTCCGCCTTGCGACGGCCGCCATCGACAAGTTCGGTTGGTACAACCGCAATTGCGCGATCAACCCTTATCTCGTGGAGGGCAAGAAGACCTGCGCGATGGAGATCGCCGAACAGCTCGGATGGGATGTCCCCGACAAGGTGTTCATCTCCGTCGGGGACGGGTGCTGCATCGGTGGACTTTACAAAGGTTTTTCCGACCTGATGGAGCTGGGTCTCATCGACCGCATGCCTGCGATCATCGGAGTTCAGGCCGAGGGATCGAAGCCGATACACGACGCCTTCAAGTCCGGTGCGCAGCGGGTGACCTTTACGAAGGCCGAGACCCTGGCGGACAGCATCTCCGTCGGTTCTCCCCGAAACTGGGCCAAGGCGCTGCGGGCGGTTCGCAAAACCGGCGGCGACATGATCACGGTGACGGACCAGGAGATCCTGTCCGCCATTCCGGAGCTGGCGCGTTCGACGGGCGTCTTCGGTGAACCGGCTGGTGCGACGGCTTTTGCGGGCTTCCGCAAGGCGGCCCAGTCCGGGATATTGAAGGAAGCGGACCGAGTGGCCATCGTGGTGACGGGCAACGGCCTGAAGGATATCGTGAACGCGCAGAAATCGGTGGGGAAGGCGATAACCGTCGGGCCGGACCTCGAGGAGCTGGAGCGCGAATTGAAAAAGCGTTGAACGGCCCGACGCTTCGGGGATTTCGGTCCAAGGACGAAGCGCATATTTTGCAGACACTCTTTCAATCTTTCAAGGAGGACTTGACAATGAAGACGGCAAAGGAATACCTCGCTGCAACGGATCCCGAGATCTACAAGGTTTATACGGGGGAGCGCGAGCGCCAGGAGGAGGGGATCGAGCTCATAGCCTCGGAGAATGTCGTTGCTCCCGCCGTACTGGCCGCCTTGGGCTCGGTTCTGACCAACAAGTACGCGGAAGGCTACCCCGGTGCGCGCTATTATGGCGGCTGCGAGGTCGTCGACGTCGCGGAGAACATTGCACGCGATCGGGCCAAGGCGCTCTTCGGCTGCGATCATGTCAACGTCCAGCCCCATTCCGGCTCCCAGGCGAACATGGCCGTCTATCTCTCCGTCCTGCAGCCGGGCGACACCGTGTTGGCGATGAACCTCTCCCACGGCGGCCACCTGACCCACGGTTCTCCGGTCAATTTCTCGGGCAAGCTGTACAACTTCGTTCCCTACGGCGTCGGCAAGGATACCGGACGCATCGACATGGATGAGGTCGAGCGCCAGGCCATGGAGCACAAGCCGAAGATGATCGTGTGCGGCGCCAGCGCCTATTCTCGGGAGATCGACGCCGAACCCTTCCACAGAATTGCGAAGAAGGTCGGAGCCTATCTGATGTTCGACATCGCGCATATCGCCGGTCTCGTCGCCACGAAGCTGCACAAGGACCCCGTGCCCTGGTGCGACTTCATCACCACGACGACCCACAAGACCCTCCGCGGTCCGCGCGGCGGCATGGTGATGTGCAAGGCCGAATTCGCCAAGGCCCTTGACAAGACGATCTTCCCGGGCATGCAGGGCGGCCCCCTGATGCACGTCATCGCGGCGAAGGCCGTGGCATTCAAGCTTGCCGCCGGGAGCGACTTCGTCAATTACCAGAAGCAGGTCCTGGCCAACGCCAAGGCCCTGGCCGAGGCTCTGGTCGGATACGGATTCGAGCTGGTGTCCGGCGGGACCGACAACCACCTGATGCTGGTGGATCTGCGCAACAAGAAGCTGACCGGCAAGGCGCTTGAGCATGCGCTGAACGAGGCCGGCCTGACGGTCAACAAGAACTCCGTCCCCTTCGACACGGAGAAGCCCATGGTCACCAGCGGCATCCGCATCGGTACCCCGGCGGTGACGACCCGTGGCTTCAAGGAGCCGGAGATGAAGCGAATCGCGGAGTGGATCGACCGTATCTCCAAGGACGTTGAAAACGAATCCCTGCACAAGGCGGTGAGGGCCGAGGTCAAGGAGCTCTGCGCCAAGTTCCCCGTCTATCCCGACCTCGCGTAGAGGGGCGTCGTAGGGCATTTTCGAGAATCGCTGCGGGAGACGAGATCCCACGGCCGAATAGCGGAGGAAGAACATGATCGATCTGACGATGAATCAGGAAAATCTGAAGAACACGGTGGAGCTGGCGAAGAAGCGCAACGTTCTGATCCCCACCTTCAAGCAGATGCGGGATCCCGAGGCCCACACCCCCGCCGGCGTCAAGGAAAGACTCAAGAATGTCGGGCTGTGGGATGTCGATCCCGTGAACCTCTTCCGGATCACCTGGAAGAATCAGCCCCAGAAGAGTGGCGGCCTTTACGGAAAGGTCAACTACTTCGAGGTTCCGCGCGAGATCACCGGCGTGAAGGCGAAAATTTTCGCCCTCTGCGGCAAGTGGTTCCCCACGGGGGCCCACAAGGTCGGGGCGAGCTTCGGCTGCCTCGTCCCGCGCCTCGTGACGGGACAGTTCGACCCCACGCGGCACAAGGCCGTCTGGCCGTCGACCGGCAATTACTGCCGTGGCGGGGCCTACAACGCCCAGCTTCTGGGATGCGAGTCCGTCGCGATCCTTCCCCAGGGGATGAGCAAGGAGCGCTTTGACTGGCTCAAGACCGTGGCGGGCGAGATCATCGCCACTCCGGGAACCGAGAGCAACGTCAAGGAGATCTACGACAAGGTCGCGGAGATCCGCGCCACGCGTCCCGAGGCCGTCATCTTCAACCAGTTCGACGAGCTGGGCAATCATCTGTGGCACTACACGGTGACCGGGCGCGCGATGGAGGAGCTCTTCCAGGACGTCAAAGGGCCGAAGGATCGCTTTGCCGGGGCCGTCGTGACCTCGGGCTCCGCCGGGACGACCGCGGTGGGCGATTACCTGCGGGAGATCTTCCCGACGTTCCGATTCGGCGTGGGGGAGGCCCTCCAGTGCCCGACCCTGCTTCTCAACGGGTTCGGCGATCATCGCATAGAGGGGATCGGGGACAAGCACATCCCCTGGGTCCACAACGTCAAGAACACCGACATGGTGTTCGCCATCGATGACAATATCTGCATGGCGATGATCCGATTCTGCAACGAGCCGGAAGGCCAGAAGTACCTCAGAAGCATCGGTGTGCGGGACGCGGACCTCGAGCGCCTGAACCTGATGGGGATCTCCGGTGCGGCCAACGTGGCCATGGCGATCAAGATGGCCAAGTACTACGAGATGGACGAGAACGACGTCATCGTCACGGTCTTTACGGATTCCATGGAGATGTACGGCTCCCGCCTCGAGGAGATGAACGCCGAGAGGGGCGCATACACCCAGGCGCAGGCCGCGATCGACCACAACCGCTACATCCTGGGGATGGGGCTGGACGGCATGGCGGAGCTTTCCTACTACGACCGCAAGCGCATCCATAACCTGAAGTACTACACCTGGGTCGAACAGCAGGGCAAGACCTCGGAGGAGCTGAACGCCCAGTGGTACGACCTCGACTACTGGAAGAACGTGCATAAGATGGCCGACGTCATCGACGAGAAGATCGAGGCGTTCAACCGGATGACGGGGCTGGCCCAGTAAGGGGACGAAATTCGGCCCGGCTTCCCCGATGGGGGACGGGTGAAACTATCAAAGGGGAGAATTCGAATGCAGACATTGTTCAGGGGAAAGCATTTCGTCACGCTTCGGGATTGGAGCCAGGACGAGGTCGAGACGCTGCTGAGGGTATCGATGCAGCTCAAGATGGACTTCGCCATGGGGAAGATCAACGACATGCTCAAGAATCAGACCATTTTTCTGATGTTCTTCGAGCAGTCCACCCGTACGCGCAATTCCATGGAGGCGGGCATCACCCAGCTGGGCGGACACGCGCATTTCCTGGACACCAGCACCATGCAGGTCAGCCACGGCGAGACGGCCAAGGACACCGCCATCATCCTGGGGCGGATGGGGCACGCCATTGCCTGCCGTTACTGCAACTGGGGCTACGGCAACAAATACATCAACGAGATGGCCAAATGGTCCCCGGTGCCGGTGATGAACCTGCAGTGCGATCTCTACCATCCCATGCAGGCCATCGCCGACCTGATGACGATCCACGAGAAGTTCGGGACGACCAAGAAGCTCAAGGTCTCCATCATCTGGGCCTATGCCGAGAGCCACAAGAAGCCGATCTCGGTGCCCCTGTCCCAGGTCCTCTTCTTCCCGCGCTTCGGGATGGAGGTCGTGCTGGCGCATCCCAAGGGCTGGGAACTTCCCGATTGGGTCATCGCCGAGGCCAAGGCCAACGCGGAGCGCTACGGCGGAAGCGTCACGGTGACGGACGACGAGGCCTACGCCTATAAGGACGCCCATATCGTGATCCCCAAGAACTGGGGCAACTGGGTTACCGACCAGACGGGGCTGACGACGACCGGAGCGGTGAAGGTGGTCGACGACAAGCTCATGGCGCACAAGGCCTGGAAGTGTACGGAGGAAAAGATCGCCACGGCGGACCGAGACGTCGTCTACATGCACGCGCTTCCCGCGGACCGGAACAACGAGGTGGAGGACTCCGTCATCGACGGGCCGCACTCCATCGTCTACGACGAGGCGGAAAACCGCCTGCACACGGCCAAGGCGGTCATGGCACTGACCATGGGAGGGCGCGGCCGTTAGTTAGAACCTTTCTTGTTGCAGGCATATTCTCTGAGTCGTTCGAAAAAAGTCTGGCCCGAGCCTCGTCTCGGGCTGTCAAGGGACAGAGAAAATGTCATGGTTGAAAGGGTGAAATGGGACAGAGAAAATGTCATCCCCCCCCGCCCTTGCTTCCTGCTCAAGTTGCATTG